>NZ_VRVH01000185.1:0-8990 GCF_008040095.1 Methylobacterium sp. WL6
CGGCGTCGGCGCCGGTCACCAGGGCGCCGGTGCCGGCGACCGCGCAGGCGGCCCACCAGCAGGCCCGGCACCTCGTGCGCCATTTCGAGGCGTGGCGGCGCGGCGGCGCGATGGCGCCGTTCCGCTATCGCGACAAGGGCGCGCTCGTGTCCCTGGCCGACTACAACGGCTGGGGCACGCTCGGGCGCTACACCTTCGGCGGCGGCCGCCTGCGCGGCCTGTTCGCGCGGCTCGCCCACGACCTGCTCTACCGCCGGCACCAGGTCGGCCTGCTCGGCCCGTTCCGCGGCGCCCTCGCCTGGCTCGCCGACGACCTCACCCACGCCGTCGGGCCGCCGGTGCGGCTGGACTGAGACGCCCGGTTCCGGGATCGGCCGGGCGGGCACGTCCCCGTGCGAGGTCGAGCCTGCCGTCGGCCGGCCGCATTCCGGCGTCGGACCGGCTTATGCCGGCCGCTCTCCATCGTGCGGAGACGGCGCGATCAGGCCGGCCGGCACGGCGGGTGAACCGGGGGCCGGACCGGGTGCCGCGGGGGGCGTGTCGCGGGTCAGCGGTCCAGGGGCTGGCCGTCGCGGGGCGTGATGCCCTGCGAGCGCAGCTGTTGGTTCTGCTCGTTGATCTGGATCGGGTCCACGCGACGCTGCGGCGCGCCCGGCAGCGTGATCGACGGACCGGCGACCGATTGCGCGGCAGCGGAGGGCGGGCACAGCAGCTGGCAGATCGGCACGTTGTCGGCGGTCGAGGAGCATCGCGCGACGGCGGTTCCCTGGACACAGGTGCAGCTGCACAGGGCGAGCGCCGGGACGGGCGCGATCGTGATGGCAAGCGCGAGGATGACGGTTCGCATGTCGCTGGTCCTGGGTGGCGCCGCCGGAGCCTGGGGCATCATTTCGCCCGAGGCGCCATCATCCCCCATCCGCGAGGCCGACGGGGATCCGAGCCCGAGGATCGCACGGACCGAGGCGGCGCCGGCATCTCGTGGAGCGATCCGCGACGCCGGTCGCCGAGGCGCTTCCGAGGATCGAACGCCCGCTGGGTCCGACGACCCGCCCCGAGCCGTCGTGACGATTGGTGGGCGGGGAGGGACTCGAACCCCCGACCCTCTCCGTGTAAAGGAGACGCTCTACCAACTGAGCTAACCGCCCGCGCCCGCGTGGTACGGCATGCCGCGGCACCGAGGCAAGGCCGAGGCGCGCGCGGCGCCCCCCCCTACGCGCCGGCCAGGAGCTGCGCCAGGGCCGGGGACAGGCCGGCGCTGTCGATCGCCGGGCGGTCGGGCGGCGTGGGGCCGGGTCGGGCCGCGGCGGCGAGGACCGCGCGGGTGCCGGCCTCCACCGAGCACAGGACGGGGACCGGAACCGCGGTTTGGATGCGCTCGGCGAGGCCCGCCAAGCCGGCGCCGCCGAGGATCACCGTATCGGCCCCGTCCTCGTCGGCGCAGGCGCGGCAGGCGGCGATCAGGTCGGCCAGGGCCGCGTCCGGGTCGCGGTGAATCTCGCCGCCGGTGGCGTTCGTCGTGCGGAGACCGGCGAGCCGATCCGACAGGTCGAGGAGCGCGACGAACTCGCTCAGCATCGGCCGCCACGCCGTCCCCCCGGTGACGATGGCGAAGCGCCCGGCCGAGGCCGCCTCGCGGCAGGCGGCCTCGGCCATGCCGACGACCGGGACGGGGGCGATCTCGCGCAGCGCCAGCAGGCCGGGATCGCCGAAGCAGGCGAGGTAGACCGCATCGCATCCGGCCCCGTGCTCGGCGAAGGCGTCGAGCGCGGCGTGGCCGGCGATCGCCGCGGCGCTCCGGCTGGCGATGTAGCGGGCCCCGAAGCGGCCGGTCGCCGCCACGATCGTGGCGGCGGCCCCCGCGATCCGGCGGACATGCGCGGCGACGCGCTCGGTCACGGCCTCGGTGGTGTTGGGATTGATCACCAGGATGCGCATGGGCGGCCTTTCGCGGGGGACCATGCAAGCGAAAGGCCCCGGAGCGGTGCTCCGGGGCCTCGTCGTTCATGCTTGGGCGGTCAGTGGGCGACGAAGGCGGCGCCGTCCTCGGCCGACTTCTTGACCGGGATCACTTCCTCCCAGGCGATCGCCTCGGGCTGGCGCACCAGGGCGTGCTTGAGGACCTGATCCATCATCGCGACGGGGATGATCTCCATCCCGTTCTTCACGCTGTCGGGCACCTCGGCGATGTCCTTGGCGTTCTCCTCGGGGATCAGCACCGTCTTGATGCCGCCGCGGAGCGCGGCGAGCAGCTTCTCCTTCAAGCCGCCGATCGGCAGCACCCGCCCGCGGAGCGTGACCTCGCCGGTCATGGCGATGTCGCGGCGCACCGGGATGCCGGTGAAGGTCGAGACGATGGCGGTCGCCATGGCGATGCCGGCCGAGGGCCCGTCCTTCGGGGTCGCCCCCTCCGGCACGTGGACGTGGATGTCCCGGCGCTCGAACAGCGGCGGCTCGATGCCGAAGTCGAGCGCCCGCGAGCGGACGTAGCTCGCCGCCGCCGAGATCGACTCCTTCATCACGTCCTTCAGGTTGCCCGTGACCGTCATCTTGCCCTTGCCCGGCATCATGACGCCCTCGATCGTCAGCAACTCGCCGCCGACCTCGGTCCAGGCCAACCCGGTGACCACGCCGACCTGGTCGTCGGCATCGATCTCGCCGTAGCGGAACTTCGGCGGGCCGAGGAAGACTTGCAGGCGCTCGACGTCGATCTCGACGCTCTTCACCTTGGTGATGAGGATCTCCTTCACCGCCTTGCGGATCAGGTTCGACAGCTCGCGCTCGAGGTTGCGCACGCCCGCCTCCCGCGTGTAGCGGCGGACGAGCATCAGCAGGGCCTCGTCGTCGATCGACCATTCCTTGCTGTCCAGGCCGTGCTTCTTCAGCGCGTTCTGGATCAGGTGCTTGCGCGCGATCTCGACCTTCTCCTCCTCGGTGTACCCGGCGATGCGGATCACCTCCATGCGGTCCATCAGGGGCCCAGGGATGTTGAGGGTGTTGGCGGTCGTCACGAACATCACGTTCGACAGGTCGTAGTCGACCTCGAGGTAATGGTCGTTGAAGGTCGCGTTCTGCTCGGGGTCGAGAACCTCCAGCAGGGCGGCAGAGGGGTCACCGCGGAAATCCATGCCCATCTTGTCGATCTCGTCCAGCAGGATGAGCGGGTTCGAGGTCTTGGCCTTGCGCATCGACTGGACGATCTTGCCGGGCATCGAGCCGATGTAGGTCCGGCGGTGGCCGCGGATCTCGGCCTCGTCACGCACGCCGCCGAGCGACATCCGCACGAACTCGCGACCTGTCGCCTTGGCGATCGACTTGCCGAGCGAGGTCTTGCCGACGCCGGGGGGCCCGACGAGACAGAGGATCGGCCCGGTGAGCTTGTTGGCCCGCTGCTGCACGGCGAGGTACTCGACGATCCGCTCCTTGACCTTCTCCAGGCCGAAATGGTCGCCGTCGAGCAGGACCTGGGCGCCGAGGAGATCCTTCTTGATCTTCGAGCGCTTGTTCCACGGGATGCCGAGCATCCAGTCGAGGTAGTTGCGCACCACCGTCGCCTCGGCCGACATCGGCGACATCTGGCGCAGCTTCTTCAGCTCGGCCGACGCCTTCTCGCGGGCTTCCTTGGTGAACTTGGTCTTCTCGATCTTGTCCTCGAGCTCGGCCAGCTCGTCGCGGCCGTCCTCGTCGCCGAGCTCCTTCTGGATCGCCTTCATCTGCTCGTTGAGGTAGTACTCGCGCTGGGTCTTCTCCATCTGCCGCTTGACGCGGGTACGGATGCGCTTCTCCACCTGCAGCACGGAGATCTCGCTCTCCATCAGCGACAGCACGCGCTCCAGGCGCGCGGCCACCGTCGGCGTCTCCAGGATCGCCTGCTTGTCGGCGATCTTGACGAGGAGGTGCGAGCCGATCGTGTCGGCGAGCTTCGAGGGCTCCTCGATCTGCGTGACCGCGGAGACGACCTCGGGCGAGATCTTCTTGTTGAGCTTGACGTAGTTCTCGAACTCCGAGAGCACCGAGCGCGCGAGCGCCTCGGCCTCCACCTTGTCACCGAGCTCGTCGACCAGGGCCTCGGCCTCGGCCTCGTAGTACTCGTCCGAGCGGGTGAAGCCGGTGATCTTGGCACGGCCGCCGCCCTCGACCAGCACCTTCACGGTGCCGTCGGGCAGCTTCAGGAGCTGCAGCACGGAGGCGAGCGTCCCGATCGTGTAGATCGCGTCGGTGGCCGGGTCGTCGTCGCCGGCGTTGATCTGGGTGGCGAGCAGGATGTGGCGGTCGGTCTTGACCGCCTCCTCGAGCGCGCGGATGGACTTCTCGCGACCCACGAACAAGGGCACGATCATGTGCGGGAAGACGACGATGTCGCGCAACGGCAGGACGGCGTAGGAGCCGGTCGAGCCCGGAACGACCGGCTGGCGGGATTTCGATTGGGTCATCGTTGACTTCCTCATGAGGGACGCCGGGCGGTCGCTCCTCCGATTCGGAGCAAGCTTCCTACCAGGGGCCGACCGGGCCGCGAGGGTCGGGATAGGTCTGCTGGAGACTTTGCGGCTGGTGGCGCGGCACCGCCCCTCAAGGGAGGCAGCGGCCACTGCGCTGAGCCTCAGGTGGTTTTCCAGGAGCCCCGTTTCAAGGTGCCCACCTGTCGCGGGCCGATCCGTGATCGGCCCGCTCCGTCAAGGACTTAGCGCATGTGCGCCGGCGCACGTCAGGCGCTGACGCTGGCCGGCGCTTCCTTGTTGCGGTCGCCGTGGATGAAGAGCGGGCGCGACTTGCCCTCGACCACCTCGGGGCCGATCACGACCTGCTCCACCGAGTCGAGGCCCGGCAGGTCGTACATCGTGTCGAGGAGGATCGTCTCCAGGATGGAGCGCAGGCCGCGGGCGCCGGTCTTGCGCTCGATCGCCTTGCGGGCGACGAGCGACAGCGCCTCGTCCTGGAACGTCAGGTCGACGTTCTCCATCTCGAACAGCCGCTGGTACTGCTTCACCAGCGCGTTCTTCGGCTCCTGGAGGATCTTCTTCAGGGCGTCCTCGTCGAGGTCCTCGAGCGTCGCCAGCACGGGAAGGCGGCCGACGAACTCGGGGATGAGGCCGAACTTCAGCAGGTCCTCAGGCTCGACCGAGCGGAACACCTCGCCGGTGCGCCGGTCGTCGGGGGCCTGCACGGTCGCGCCGAAGCCGATCGAGGTGCCCTTGCCGCGCGCCGAGATGATCCGCTCGAGCCCGGCGAAGGCGCCGCCGCAGATGAACAGGATGTTGGTCGTGTCGACCTGCAGGAACTCCTGCTGCGGGTGCTTGCGGCCGCCCTGCGGAGGCACGGAGGCCACGGTGCCTTCCATGATCTTCAGGAGCGCCTGCTGCACGCCCTCACCCGAGACGTCGCGGGTGATCGAGGGGTTGTCGGACTTGCGCGAGATCTTGTCGATCTCGTCGATGTAGACGATGCCGCGCTGCGCCCGCTCGACGTTGTAGTCCGAGGCCTGGAGCAGCTTGAGGATGATGTTCTCGACGTCCTCGCCAACGTAGCCCGCCTCGGTCAGCGTGGTCGCGTCCGCCATGGTGAACGGCACGTCGAGGATGCGGGCCAGCGTCTGCGCGAGCAGCGTCTTGCCCGAGCCCGTAGGCCCGATCAGCATGATGTTGGACTTGGCCAGCTCGACGTCGTTGTGCTTGGTCGCGTGGGCGAGGCGCTTGTAGTGGTTGTGCACCGCGACCGAGAGGACCTTCTTCGCGAAGTCCTGGCCGATGACGTAGTCGTCGAGGACGCGCCGGATCTCCTTCGGCGTGGGCACGCCGTCGCGGCTCTTCACCAGGGAGGATTTCGACTCCTCACGGATGATGTCCATGCACAGCTCGACGCACTCGTCGCAGATGAACACCGTCGGGCCCGCGATCAGCTTGCGGACCTCGTGCTGGCTCTTGCCGCAAAACGAGCAGTACAGCGTGCTCTTGGAGTCGGTGCCGCCAGTCTTGCTCATATCGGTCTCCGATTCGTGCGTGCGCTGCCAGCCGGGGGCACACGCGCATCGTTTACAAGTAAGGGAATCCGCTTAAAGAAAAAGTCACCTGCGCGTCTTTGCCTGGGGTCCCTCGCGAACCGGTCGCCGCGAACCCCGATGCAAACACGCGGCCGCGGCGGGATCAAGGCCACGATCGCCACACCCCTCCCCCGGCGACGCCGCGGCCGCCGGGCGAGGGTATGCGGCCTCCTCAGGCGGCGGCCGGCTCGGGCCGCTTCTGGATGACCTCGTCGATCAGGCCGAACTCCTTGGCCGCATCGGCGGTCATGAAGTTGTCGCGCTCCAGCGCCTGGACGATCGAGTCGTAGTCGCGCCCGGTGTGCTTCACGTAAATCTCGTTGAGGCGCTTCTTCAGCGCCTCGATCTCGCGGGCGTGGATCAGGATGTCGGTGGCCTGGCCCTGGAACCCGCCGGACGGCTGGTGGACCATGATGCGGGCGTTGGGCAGGGCGAAGCGGTGGCCCGGCTCGCCGGCGGTGAGGAGCAGCGAGCCCATCGAGGCGGCCTGGCCGACGCAGAGCGTCGTCACCGGGCAGCGGATGAACTGCATCGTGTCGTAGATCGACAGGCCCGAGGTCACCACGCCGCCGGGCGAGTTGATGTAGAAGGAGATCTCCTTCTTCGGGTTCTCGGCCTCGAGGAATAGCAGCTGCGCGACGATCAGCGACGCGCCGTAATCCTCGACCGGTCCGGTGAGGAAGATGATCCGCTCGCGCAGCAGTCGCGAGTAGATGTCGAACGCCCGCTCGCCGCGGCTCGACTGCTCGACCACCATGGGCACGAGCGCGCTGTTATAATAGTCGACCGGATCTCTCATCATGGCCTTTTGGGCTCCAAGGGGCCCGGCCCTCCGCGAATCACGGAGAGGCCGGGCGCGTCAGCGAACGACGGCATTCCTTAACGCCGCCTAACCATATGCCCGCCGCCTCGAGACGAGCGCGGGCTCAGTCGGCCTTCGATTCAGCCGGCGCCGCCTCGGCGGACGTCGAGTCGGCCGACTTGGCGTCGGCCTTCCCGTCGCCGGCGTCGTCGGCTTCCTCGTCGGCGAAGAGCGTCTCCTTCGAGACGGGCTCCTCCACCAGCTTGACCTGGCCGAGGACGTGGTCGACGACCTTCTCCTCGAACAGCGGCGCCCGAAGCTCGGCGAGCGCCTGCGCATTCTTCCGGTAGAAATCCCAGACCTGCTGCTCCTGGCCCGGGAACTGCCGGACCCGGGCGATGAGGGCCTGGTTCACCTCTTCGTCGGAGACCTTGATATCGGCGCTCTCGCCGACCTGCGCAAGCACCAAGCCGAGGCGCACGCGACGCTCGGCGATCTTGCGGTACTCGGCGGTGGCCTTCTCCTCGGTGGTGTCCTCGTCCTCGAAGGTCTTGCCGCGGGCCTTCAGGTCCTGCTCGACCTGGGCCCAGACGCTGGCGAATTCCTGCGCGACGAGCGAGGGCGGCAGGTCGAAGGCGTAGCGGCCGTCGAGCGCGTCGAGGAGCTCCTTCTTGAGCTTGCGGCGCGAGGCCGCCTCGAAGTCGGTGCCGATCGCCTTGGCCACCGCCTCCTTGAGCGCGTCGAGGGAGTCGAGGCCCATGCCCTGGGCGAAGTCGTCGTCGATCTTGGCCTCGCCCGGGGCCTGGATCTTGGTGACGGTCACGTCGAACTCGGCGTCCTTGCCGGCGAGCTGCTCGGCGCCGTAGGCCTCCGGGAAGGTCGCCTTGACGAGGCGCTGCTCGCCGACCTTGGCGCCGACCAGCGCCTCCTCGAAGCCTGGGATGAAGGAGTTCGAGCCAAGCTCGAGATCGATGCCCTCGCCCTTGCCGCCCTCGAACTCGGTGCCGTCGATGCGGCCGACGAAGTCGATGGTGAGGCGGTCGCCGGTCTCGGCGGCCGCGCCGGCGTCGCGCTCGGTGAACGGGCGGCTCTGGCCGGCCATGCGCTCCAGCGCCTCGTTCACTTCGGTGTCCGAGGGGGTGGCGACCAGCTTGGTCAGGCTGACGTCGGAGAGGTCGGCGAGCTCGAAGCTCGGCAGCACCTCGAGGGCGACCTTGAACGAGAGGTCGGCCTTGGCGTCGAGCGCCTTCTCGACCACCGACTGGTCGGAGGGGAACTCAATCTGCGGCTCGAGGGCGAGCTTGAGGCCGTTGTCGGCGACGATCTTCTGGTTCGCCTCGTTGACGGCGTTCTGCACCACGTCGGCCATCACCGAGCGGCCGTAGACCTTGCGCAGGTGCGCCACCGGCACCTTGCCCGGCCGGAAGCCCTTGAGCTGGACCTTGTCCTTCATGCCCGACAGCTCGGTGTTCAGGCGATCCTCGAGCTCGCTCGCGGCGAGGGACACCTGAAACGTGCGCTTCAGCCCCTCGGAGTGTGTCTCGGTCACCTGCATCGTCGTCGCTCTCAAAGTCCGTGTGATCGTATGCGCGAGCATCCGGGTGCGGCCCTTGCTGAGGCCTGGCGGAGTCGCGGGTTCGGTACGGGGAAGCGGGACCGCGCGAGGCGAACGGCATCCGCTGGGCGGAGCCGGCCGCCCGCGTCCGCACAGGGATCGGCCGTTTCCGTTTCCGACGGCGGAGCTGGTGCGGGCGGAGGGGCTCGAACCCCCACGTCTTGCGACACTGGAACCTAAATCCAGCGCGTCTACCAGTTCCGCCACGCCCGCGAGCGCCGATGCCCGGCGCGTGTCCGGCCGCCGGAGGGCGGGTCTATAGCATGCGAGGCACAGGCCGCAGCAAAAAACTTGCGGGTCCGAAACGGTGGCGCCGCGCGGGGGCGGCGGCTACAAGCGGCGGCCCCGGAATCCGCCCCGGATTCCGCGCGCGCCCCGCCGCTCCGAGGTTCCATGCCGACAGCCCGATCCGCGCCGCCGACCGAATCTCGACACGGCGCGTCGCGTCGGGCGCTCTTCCTGGGAAGCGCCGCGTTCCTCCTGCTCCCGCGGGCCGGCCGGGCTCAGGGCAAGCCCGCGGCGCCTGCGCCGGGGGCGCC
>NZ_VRVH01000186.1:0-8973 GCF_008040095.1 Methylobacterium sp. WL6
ACCTCGACCAGGGCGGCCGCAACAACGGCGCCTTCGCCTCCAACTCGACCGGCACCGTGACCCTGACCTCGCCGGGCGTGACCGTCGTGCAGAGCGGCCTGAACCGCAACAACAGCACCGAGTTCGCCGTCGTGCGCGCCGGCCTGAACTACAAGTTCGGCTCGTACTAGGACCTGCCGGATCGGCCGCGGCTCGCCCAGAGCCGCGGTTCGACCCGACCCGAGAAGCCCGGCCGAAAGGCCGGGCTTTTTTCGTCGTCGGATCGCGGGCATGAAAAAGCCCGGCCTCGCGGCCGGGCTCCGATCGGACCGCCGTGCCGGGCCGCTCAGATGTCGAGGTCGGTCTTCTCGGCGAAGGCGGCTCGCTCGGAAATGAAGGTGAAGCGGGCTTCCGGCTTGTTGCCCATCAGGCGCTCGACCGCGTCGCCGGTCGATTCGCGCGCCTCGTCGAGGACGGCGACGCGCATCAGGATGCGCTTCTTCGGGTCCATCGTCGTCTCCTTCAGCTGCGCCGGCATCATCTCGCCCAGCCCCTTGAAGCGGCTGATCTCGACCTTGCCGTTCTTGAACACCGTCTTGATCAGCTGCTCCTTATGCGAGTCGTCGCGGGCGTAGGCCGTCTTGGTGCCCTGCTGCAGCCGGTAGAGCGGCGGCATCGCGAGGTAGAGGTGGCCCTTGTCGATGAGCTTCGGCATCTGCCGGTAAAAGAAGGTGATCAGCAGCGAGGCGATATGGGCGCCGTCGACGTCGGCGTCCGTCATGATGATCACCTTGTCGTAGCGCAGCTCCTCGTCGCGGTACTGACCGCCGGTGCCGCAGCCGAGCGCCAGGGTCAGGTCGCCGATGAGCTGGTTCGCACCGAGCTTGTCGCGGCTGGCCGAGGCGACGTTCAGGATCTTGCCGCGCAGCGGCAGGATCGCCTGCGTGGCCCGGTCGCGCGCCTGCTTGGCCGAGCCGCCGGCCGAGTCGCCCTCGACGATGAAGATCTCCGAGCCCGCGGTGCCGGCGGCCGAGCAATCGGCGAGCTTGCCGGGGAGCCGCAGCTTGCGCGTCGCGGTCTTGCGCGCGACCTCCTTCTCCTGGCGTCGGCGCAGGCGCTCCTCGGCCCGGTCGATCACCCAGTCGAGTACCTTGTTGGCCTGGGCCGGCGACGCGGCGAGCCAATGGTCGAAGGCGTCGCGGATCGCGGTCTCGACGATGCGCGACGCCTCGACGGTGGCGAGCTTGTCCTTGGTCTGGCCCTGGAACTCCGGCTCGCGGATGAAGACCGACAGCATGGAGGCGCAGGTCGCCATCACGTCGTCGGTGGTCACCGCCGTCATGCGCTTGGCCTGGTTCACCCGCTCGGCGTGCTCGCGCAGCGCCCGCAGCAGCGCGACGCGCAGGCCGGATTCGTGGGTGCCGCCCTCGGGCGTCGGGATGGTGTTGCAGTACGAGGCGGAGACGCCGTCGTCGTGGACCATCCAGGCCACGGCCCATTCGAGCGAGCCGTGCGAGCCGGGCTTTGTGATCTTGCCGGAGAAGATCGCGTCGGTGACGAGCTCCTTGCCCTCGATGTCGCGGGCGAGGTAGTCGCGCAGGCCTCCGGGAAAGCGGTGCACCGCCTCGGCCGGGATGTCGGTGCCCTCGATCAGCGCCGGCGCACACCGCCACCGGATCTCGACGCCGCCGAACAGGTAGGCCTTCGAGCGCGCCATTTTGAACAGGCGGCGCGGGTCGAACGCCAGCGAGCCGAAGATCTGCGCGTCGGGATGGAAGCGGATGCGCGTGCCGCGCCGGTTCTGCACCCGCCCGACGGTTTCCAACCCGCCCTGCGCATGACCGCGCGAAAAACTCTGGCGGTAGAGCGTCTGGTTGCGCGCGACCTCGACCTCCAGGAGGTCGGACAGCGCGTTCACCACCGAGATGCCAACGCCATGCAGGCCGCCGCTGGTCTCGTAGACCTTCGAGTCGAACTTCCCGCCCGCATGCAGCGTCGTCATAATGACTTCGAGCGCGGACTTGCCAGGAAACTTCGGGTGCGGGTCGATCGGGATGCCGCGGCCGTTGTCGGTGACGACGAGCGCGCCGGTCTCCTCCAGCTCGACCTCGATGAAGCTGGCGTGGCCCGCCACCGCCTCGTCCATCGAATTGTCGATCACCTCCGAGAACAGGTGGTGCAGCGCCCGCTCGTCGGTGCCGCCGATATACATGCCGGGCCGGCGCCGCACCGGCTCCAGCCCCTCCAGCACCTCGATGTCGGACGCGGTGTAGCCGGCCTCCGGACCGGCGAGCGGCTCGAGCGCCGCCATCGGCGCCGTCGGCTTGCGCCGGCGCTCGGACGAGGGCAGGGGCGCGGCGGGCGAGGGATCCGTGGCCGAAGGCTTGGCCGGCGAAGAATGGGCGGGCGAAGAATGGGCAGCGGCCTTCGCGCCCGGCCCGAACAGGTCGATGGGGGCGTCGCTCAACCGACGGG
This sequence comes from Methylobacterium sp. WL6, assembly GCF_008040095.1. NCBI lineage: Bacteria > Pseudomonadati > Pseudomonadota > Alphaproteobacteria > Hyphomicrobiales > Methylobacteriaceae > Methylobacterium > Methylobacterium sp. WL6. The sequence continues at coordinate 2,455 of NZ_VRVH01000186.1, forward strand.
CTCCAGGCTTCGGGTCACGTCTCGCATGGGCTTTCATCCGCTCACGATACCGGAACAAAACGGAAACATCAAAGGCGATCGCAGGCCGAATCCGCTATGCAGCTTCGCATGTGCAGCGCGAACCCTCCAAACGCTGCGATGCAACCGTCATCGGGGTGATGCGCAGATCCGGTTAAGATCGCCTCACGCTGCAATTTCGCGCGGAACCGGCGGCATGATCATGCATTATATCACAAGATCTTTGCCGTAACGAGGGCTGGGACGCCGACGATGACGACTGCTTCGATCGAAGCCCGAACCCTGATCCTCGCCCGCCTCGAGCGCGCCGCCGGGCAAGCCTTCGGATGCGAGCAGGACGCTGCGCCCGTCTCTCGCGCGGCCTTCGTCAATCCGACGACGATCGCCCTGGCGACATTCGCGACGGCCTTCGCCGCGACGATCAGCTACCTCGTCTAAGACCTGCGACGCGCCTGACGCGGACCGCCGGCAAGCCGCGCCGCCGGCGGTTCAGCCGCTGGCCTTCTTGCTCGCGGCCGGCTTCGCAGCGGCCTTGCCCGCAGCGGCCTTCGGCGTGGCGCGCTTCTTCGCGGCGGGTTTGGCGGAAATTTTGGAAGCGGTCTTCACCGTCCCGACCTCGCCGTCCTTGGCCGCCTTCGCCGGCTTGCGCGCCGTGGCCTTCGCACCCCGCGCCGGCGCGGCCTTGCGGCCGCGGCTCGGCTTGCCCCCGCCGGCCGCGCGCTTGGCGTTGACGAGGTCGATGCCCTCGGCGAGCGTCAGCGCCTCGGCGGCCATCGATTTCGGCAGGGTCGCGTTGACCTCGCCGTCGGTGACGTAGGCGCCGTACTTGCCGGCCTTGACCACCAGCTCGCGACCCGTCGCCTCGTCCTTGCCGATCGGGCGGCCGGGATCCGAGGACGGGCGGCCGCGGCCGCCGCCCTGTTCCTTGGCGACGATCAGGTCGATCGCCCGGTTGGCGCCGACCTCGAGCACGTCGTCGTCCTTGCCCAGGTTCGCGTAGGTCTTGCCGTGCTGGACGTAGGGCCCGAACCGGCCGAGATTGGCCAGGATCGGCTCGCCGGTCTCCGGGTGCCGGGCGACCTCGCGCGGCAGCGACAGCAGCCGCAGCGCCTTCTCCAGGTCGACCATCGACGGCGTCACACCCTTCGGCAGCGACGAGCGCTTGGGCTTGGCCGCGTCCTTCTCGGTCGAGGCCTCGCCGAGCTGGACGAACGGGCCGAACCGGCCGTCGCGGATCGTCACCGGCAATCCGGTCACCGGATCGTTGCCGAGCACCCGCGTGCCGGGCGGGCTGCCGTCCGGCGATGAGCCGTCACCCTCGCCCTCGATGCCCGCGGCCGAGAGCTGCCGGGTGAACTTGCATTCCGGGTAGTTCGAGCAGCCGACGAAGGAGCCGAACTTGCCGAGCTTCAGCGAGAGCTGGCCCGAGCCGCAGGTCGGGCAGGTGCGCGGGTTCGAGCCGTCGGCCTTCTCGGGGAAGATGTGGTCGCCGAGAAGCGTGTTCAGCGCCTCCAGCACCTCGGTGACGCGCAGCTCCTTGGTGCCGCCGACGGCGGCGGAGAAGTCGCGCCAGAAGTCGCGCAGCACGTCGCGCCAGTCGATCTCGGCGTTCGAGACCCGGTCGAGCTGGCCTTCGAGGTCGGCGGTGAAGTCGTACTCGACGTAGCGCTTGAAGAAGCTTTCGAGGAAGCCGGTCACGAGCCGGCCCTTGTCCTCGGGCTGCAGGCGCTTCTTCTCGATCTTGACGTATTCGCGGTCGCGCAGGGTCTGGAGCACCGCGGCGTAGGTCGAGGGCCGGCCGATGCCGAGCTCCTCCATGCGCTTGACGAGGCTGGCCTCGGAGAAGCGCGGCGGCGGCTCGGTGAAGTGCTGGGTCGAGGCGATGCGCTCGCGCTTCAGCGCCTCGCCGGCCTTCATCGGCGGCAGGCGCTTGCCGTCCTCGTCCTCCTCGTCGTCCTTGCCCTCCTGGTAGAGGGTGAGGAAGCCGTCGAACTTCACGACCTGGCCGGTGGCGCGCAGGTCGATCCGGCGCGGGCCGACGCTGGCGGTCACGTCGACCGTGGTGCGCTCCAGCTCGGCCGACTCCATCTGGCTGGCGACGGTCCGCGTCCAAATCAGGTCGTAGAGCTTGGCCTGCTCGGGATCGAGCATCCGCGCGACCTGCTTCGGCAGCCGGCCCATGTCGGTCGGGCGCACGGCCTCGTGGGCCTCCTGCGCGTTCTTGGCCTTGGCGCTGTAGCGGCGCGGCACGCCCGGGACGTACTTGTCGCCGAACTCGCGGCCGATGACCCGGCGCGCGTCGGCGATGGCCTCGGGCGCCATGTCGACGCCGTCGGTCCGCATGTAGGTGATCAGGCCCACCGTCTCGCCGCCGATGTCGACGCCCTCGTAGAGCTTCTGGGCGACGCGCATGGTCTGCGCCGGCGCCATCCCGAGCTTTCGCGACGCCTCCTGCTGCAGCGTCGACGTCGTGAAGGGCGGCTGCGGATGGCGCTTGGCGGGCTTCGCCTCGACCGATGCGACCTGGAACGTCGCGAGCTCGAGGTCGCGCTTGAACGCGGCCGCATCCTCGCCGTTGCCGACGTCGAGGCGCTGGATGCGCTTGCCGTCGGCCCCGACGAGGCGAGCCTCGAACACGCCGCCGTCTGCGGTCGAGAGGGTCGCGACCAGCGACCAGTACTCGCGCGGCTTGAAGCGCTCGATCTCGACCTCGCGCTCGCAGACGAGCCGCAAGGCCACCGACTGCACGCGGCCGGCCGAGCGGGCGCCGGGGAGCTTGCGCCACAGCACCGGCGACAGGTTGAAGCCGACGAGGTAGTCGAGCGCCCGGCGCGCCAGGTAGGCGTCGACCAGCGCCTGATCGATCTGGCGCGGCTGCCGCATCGCCGTCTCGACCGACGCCTTGGTGATCGCGTTGAAGGTGACGCGCTCGACCGGGATGCCCTTCAGCACCTTGCGGGCGGTCAGCGCCTCCAGCACGTGCCAGGAGATCGCCTCGCCCTCGCGATCCGGGTCGGTCGCCAGGATCAGCTTGTCCGCGCCCTTCACGGCGCGGGCAATCTCGGACACCTGCTTCGAGCCGCGGGCGTCGAGCTCCCAGATCATGTTGAAATCGGCTTCGGGATCGACCGACCCGTCCTTGGCCGGAAGGTCGCGGATGTGCCCGAACGAGGCGATGACTTCATAGTCGCGGCCAAGATACTTGTTGATGGTCTTGGCTTTGGCCGGCGACTCGACGACGACGACTTTCATGGACGAAACAGCCTCTCGTCAAAGCCCGAGCAGCGGCAGGAACGCACCAATTGTTGGGTTTCGCGCCGCGGCCGGGCCGGACCTGCGCGGGGCATGAAGTGGTTCATGCCCCGCGGGTTGTCAAATGGGGGGCTGTTCGGGGCGCCTGCCGCGAGGCGCGTACGGGTGGGCATTCTCCCCCCCTCTGCGGGGGAGGGGGCCGGTCTCAGATACCGGCGTACCATTCGTAGCCGCGGTCCTCCCAGTAGCCGCCCTGGCCGTCGCCGATCCTGGCCAGCGATTCGACCACCTCGATCCGCATCACGTACTTGGCCTGTTTGTAGCCGAGCTGCCGCTCGATCCGCAGGCGCAGGGGCGCGCCGTTCGAGACCGGGAGCGGCTTTCCGTTGAGGTCGTAGGCGAGGATCGTCTGCGAGTGGAAGGCGTCGGTGAGGTCGATGCTCTCGTAGTAGCGGATCGGCGTGCGCGTCTCCTCGGGCTCCTCGGCCGGGGCACCGCCCCAGGCGTCGGCATCGTTGCCCGCGGCCGCCACCTGGACGTGGCGCACCGCGCTCGGGTTCTCCGGCTGCAGGAACGCGCCGTCCTTGCCGGCTTCGAGGCCGCCGCCGGCATATTCGAGCGTGTCGGCGCAGTGGAACACGACGTAGCGCGCCTGCAGCTTCAGCCCGGCGCGGTTCAGCACCTCGGCCAGCGGCACGCCGGACCATTTTCCGATGCAGCTCCAGCCCTCGACGCAATCGTGCCGGGTCGTCTGCGTCCGCGACGGCAGCGCGCGGAGGTCGGCGAGGCCGAAGCTCTGCGGTCGCTCGACGAGGCCCCCGACCTCGAGCTTGAAGGTCGAGAAGTTCGAGGCCGCAAGCGCCTTGTAGGCCTTGTCCGGCGGGTCGATCGTGCCGTTCGGCTTGAACACCGCCGAAATCTCGGAATCCGGGAATTCCTTCGCCAGCGAGGCGTTCGAGAGCAGCAAGCGCTGCACGAACAGGTTGGCGTCCTCGCCGGCCTTCAGCGTCCGCGGGCCGTAGGCGGACCCGGCGAAGCGGTCGCAGCCGGCGAGCATCGCGGTGCCGCCGAGCGCGGCGACGGTGGTGAGGAAGCGGCGGCGGTCGAGGTTGCTCATCGCGGGGTCGCTCCGTCCTTCTCGATCGCGAACCAGCCGGTGACCATGCCGCGCATGTTGTTCCAGAAGCCCGAGACCAGCACCAGCACCACGTGCACGATCACGAACAGCACCAGGAGGTTGGCCACGATGAAGTGGATCGTGCGCGCCGATTGCCGGCCGCCGAACACGTCGACCAGCCAGGGCCAGGCGGCGTCCATGCCCGGCGACATCGCGAGGCCGGCCAGCACCATCACCGGCAGAAGGCCGGCGATCACGGCGAGGTAGGTCAGCTTCTGCAGCACGTTGTAGCGCTTGGCCTCCTCGCCCTTGGGGAAGTGCAGGGTGAGGTGCTCGCGCACCGAGCCGCCGAAGTCGCGGATCTGGTCGCCGTCCGGGATCACCCGCCGGCGAAGCTGCCCCGACACCAGCCCGTAGAGCAGGTAGATCGCCCCGTTGATCACCAGCGCCCAGGCGAACAGGAAGTGCCAGCGCCGCGCGGTGGCGAGATCCTGCCCCGAGGGGATCGTGCTCCACGCCGGGAAGGCCCGGTCGGCCATCTGGCCCTGGTCCTTCGAGAGCCCGAGCACGCCGGTGGTGTCGAAGGTGCGGCCGCCGATCGTCACGATGCCGCGGGCGTTGCCCTTGGCGTCGGTGTCGCTGGTGATCGCCAGCGCCGGGGTGTCGAAGGTCGACTTCGCACCCCAGTACAGGGCCGGATGCGCGTTGAAGATCTGCAGCCCGCTCATCAGCAGGATCAGCAGGGAGGCGGCGTTGAGCCAGTGCGCGACGCGGATCACCAGCGGATGCCGGTAGATCGCCTCGCGGCGGGGCGTCGCGGTGCCGGAGGGAATCGCCGGGGAAGCTGCCAAGGGAGTGTCACCTGATTGTCCGAGTGGCGACCACTTCGCCGCCTCGTCTCGGCTGGTTACGTATCGCCGCCGCCGAAAGTTGCCAGCCCGGTCCCGCGCCGCGCGCTTGCCGTCGCATCGGGCGCGACCTATCACGCGAGGCGATGAGCCAGCCGACGCACCCGAACTATCCCCACCGGCATCTCCTCGGGATAGAGGGCCTGTCGCGTCCCGACATCGAGGGGCTGCTCGACCGCGCGGACGCGGCGGTGGCGATCTCCCGTCAGGTCGAGAAGAAGCGCGCGACGCTGCGCGGTCGCACCCAGATCAACCTGTTCTTCGAGCCCTCGACCCGGACGCAATCCTCGTTCGAGCTCGCCGGCAAGCGCCTCGGCGCCGACGTGATGAACATGTCGGTGGCCTCGTCTTCGGTGAAGAAGGGCGAGACGCTGATCGACACCGCGGCGACGCTGAACGCCATGCGGCCCGACATCATCGTGGTGCGCCACTATTCGGCCGGCGCCGTGCACCTGCTCGCGCGGAAGGTCGACTGCTCGGTGGTCAATGCCGGCGACGGCGCCCACGAGCACCCGACGCAGGCGCTGCTCGACGCGCTGACCATCCGCCGCAACAAAGGGCGGATCGAGGGGCTTCGCGTCGCGATCTGCGGCGACGTGCTGCACAGCCGCGTCGCGCGCTCGAACCTGATCCTGCTGCAGGCGATGGGTGCGCGCGTCCGCGTGATCGCCCCGTCGTCGCTCCTGCCCGCCGGCATCGAGCGCTTCGGCGTCGAGGTCTTCACCGACATGCGCAAGGGCCTCGACGGCTGCGACATCGTGATGATGCTGCGCCTGCAGCGCGAGCGCATGAACGGCTCTTTCGTGCCCTCGGTGAAGGAGTATTTCCGCTATTTCGGCCTCGACGCCGACAAGCTCGCGCTCGCCGCTCCCGACGCCCTGGTGATGCATCCCGGCCCGATGAACCGCGGCGTCGAGATCGCCTCCGACATCGCCGACGGGGCGCAGTCGCTGATTCGCGAGCAGGTCGAAATGGGCGTCGCCGTGCGCATGGCGGTGATGGAAGCGCTGGCCTCGCATCTGCCGAACGCGTGATGGCCATGACCGAACAAGCTCAGATCCTCACCAACGCCACCCTCCTCGACCCGGCCGACGGCCGCGAAGGGCCGGGCCATGTCCTGATCCGCGACGGCCGCGTCGCCGACATCGCCTGGGGCGCGGCGCCCGGCCTGCCGGAGGGCGCGCGGACGATCGACTGCGCCGGCCACGTGCTGGCGCCGGGCCT
>NZ_VRVH01000187.1:0-8949 GCF_008040095.1 Methylobacterium sp. WL6
GGAGATGGCGGGGGCGGGGGTGAGCCTTTCGGGCCCGGTGGTGGTGGAACCGGCGCGGACACGCTCGGCTGCTCTGTCATCAGGAAGCCCGCCAGGGGGCCGCTCACCGGCGCCGACAGGCTGATCGTGGTGTTGGCATCGAACCGCAGACCAGCGGCGTCGCCCATGAAATAGAACCCGACATTCTGACCCGACATGCTGGCTTGCTGATCCACGATCAGCGGACCGTCCTTGATGATGTAGACGCCCGGGTTGAGTGTGACCTTGGCCGTTCCGGTGATATGCAGGCCGCCGCAATACGTGCCGGGATCAAGCGTCGTGCTGGCCGTCACCGCAACGTTGCCGGCTGCTGGTCCTCCCGGTCCCTTTCCTGGGCCAGGGCCGGCCGCCGAACTCACCGTCACGCAGCCCCCGGGGGCGGTGCGGTCACGATGCTGGCCAAAGGATCGTTGATCGCAGGGCAACCCGGGGTCACAGGCGGCGCGAAGTTGGCGCGGGCTGTGCTCGATCCACCGACGCTGCAGATCCTGTCAGCCTCGGCGATGGCGTTGTCGTCACCCTGGATCGCCTTGGCATCTTTGGAGTTGGCATAAAGGGAGCAAGACGTCGCCGACAGGTTCGCGTTCTTCTCCAGATGCAGGCTACCCGTAGCAGCGGGATCGAGGGTGAGCAGGCACAGGCGCATCTTGCCCATGACCGTCGCGGTCGAGCGGGCTGTGATCGGCATCACCTTCACGCCGACGAAGGCTCCGAAGGTAGGTTTGAAATTGTCGGTCGCACTGGCTGAGACGCCGGTCTTGTCACTGGTGACCGAAACCTGCACGGTCAGGGGCCGATCAGGCGGGGAGGGTGCATTTTCGACGATGATCCGCTGAACGATGCTGGCCACCGCAGTCGAATTCGATGGCGCGAGCTTCAAGGCATTACCTGCCGCGAGCGTGGCATTGTCGACGGCGCTCTGCAATTGGCTACGGCGATAGGCTATGCGGCTGTAATCGATGCCGCCGCCAACCAAGCCAAGGAGGACCACGCTGGTCAACGCAAAGATCAGAGCGACTGCACCGCGGCGATCCGCATGGAAGCGTTGCCAGGTCTGCAGCGCGCGCTGCCAGTAGGGGACACGGTACGCGTGGGGGCGGCTTTGCCGAGCCATTCAGGTACCGTTTGCGAGCGTGTTCCCCCGAACGCTCACAAAGCAGCACACACACGTTAAAGATGCATTGGCTCTTGGTCTTCAGCGCCTCGGTCTCTGCGACGTGCCCAGTCCCGAACCTCGCCTACACCTCGACGGCAGGCTTGGATTGAAGGCAAAACGTCCGCTTCGGGGCAAACGGCCAGGGTCCGGTTGCCACTCTTCTCGGAAGTTTGGCTACAGGTACCAAGCGTCGGATTTCGACCCCTGGCAGGTTGGGCGCCGGTCGGCAGAGCCGCACGGCGCCCGCATCGTCCCTGCGCTACTCGGCCTTGCGCTTGACGATGGCGAGGGTCTTCGGATCGAGCTTCAGGTCGAACTGCTTGCCGGAGCCGTCGACGGCATCGTCGACCTCGATCATGCCGTCGTCCAGCTCGATCTCCTTCCACTGGGTGAAGCCTTCCTGCTTCAGCATCGCCTCGACCTTGGCCTGCTGGTCCGGCGGCAGCTTCTCGTCGGCCCGCGCCGCACCGGACAGGCCGGCGGCGAGGACGAGGGCGAGGACGGTGGAGGTCGGGCGCATGGTATACTGGAGATCACACAAATAAAAAAGTAAAAATCATAGCGGGAGATTTTTGGCTTAATGTCTATTCAGACTCTTTGAGTGTCGGCAATGATTTATTGACCGGAAACGGAATCGCAAAATTTGTTGCATTGAGGACATTAGAAGCAAAACTTCGTGAGAAGGGCGAGGTATACGACTATATAATGATCGACCTGCCCCCCTCTTTTGGCGGCCTAGTTCGATCCGCTCTTTATTCATCTGATCATCTCATTATTCCATGCACCTCTGATACTTTCAGTGAGTACTACATTGGATTGATTGCGCAAATGTTGCCACAGTTTATATCGGACTGGAATACAGGTATTGGCCGTTTCAAGCAGAATAATTACGGGTTGAAAGATTATGATGGCTACGGTCGTCCGGTCTTCAGCGGTTGGATTTTCAACGGATTCGATACTAGAGATAAGAAAATGCTTAGGGCCGATAAGGCTCATTACGAGAATATAAATGAAGCTATAGAAAATTTATCCGAAAGCCTGCAAAAGACCATAAAAGACTATAATCCTGTGATGGAATACACTGACGATGATTTTAATATTGGCCAAGTAGAAGATATGAACGTACTAATACAGAACAGTCTTTGGCAGAGTGTGCCTGCATCGAAACTTGCTGCACATAAACAAGTGAAAGATCTTACTGGAGATAGGGCCGCTTGGAGTGCATCGCAAATCGAATTGATCGGAAAGGTTGAAAATCAAATTCACGATATTGCTCAAAACATAATAAATAATTTTGAGTGAGAATGGGATCACATCATCCGTCGAGCGCGGCGTAGCGGCGGAAGATGCCCTGCTCGTTGAACGGGATCCGGCGCGGGCTCGCGAGGTAGGCCGCGATCCGCGGGCGCACCGCGACCGTCGCGTGCAGCGCGGCCACGCGCGGATGGTCGGGGAGCCGCGCCGCCATCGCCTTCGGGAAGGCGTAGCGCAGCCCGTCGATCAGCTGGAACAGCGACAGGTCGGCGTAGCTCAGGCGATCGCCGACGAGGTGGGTGCCGTCGTTGCGGGTGAGCACGTGCTCGAACCACGCCAAGAACTCGGGGATGCGGTCGGCGCGGAAATGCGCGGCGCGGCGCGCGGCTTCGGTCGTCTGGTCCTCGTAGGCGAGGCCGGCCGCGATCGGGTGGTGGGTGTCGTGCGCCTCGGCCACCATGTCGGCGATGGTGAGCTGGATCTAGTGCGTCCAGATCCGCTCGCCCTCGGCCGCTCCGACCAACCCGAGCCGCGGGCCGAGATAGAGCAGGATCGCCGCCGTCTGCCCGACGACCACGTCGCCGTCGCGCAGGAAGGGCGGTGCGAAGGCCGGGCGCGGCTCGTCGAGATCCTCCAGGATCCGCGTCAGCGCCGGCAGGCCGAGACCGTCGGTCTCCGCCTCGCGGGCGACGTCGACGTAGGCCGCGCCGGCCTCTTCCAGGGCGAGGCGCACGAACTCGCCGCGGCCCTGCAGCATCGGCCAGTAATAGAGCTCGTAGGGCATCGCCGCGCCGTCACGCGCGCGGCGTCACTCGCCCGGGGCCTCGTCGGCGGCGGCCTTGTCGGCCGGCGGCTCGGCGCTGGCGACGGTCTTGCGCTCCAGCATCGGCTGGAGGCGGAGCGCGAGCTGCTGGTCGAGATGGCGGGCGTAGGCGCCCTTGAAGAACTTAGCGCCGGTGCCGCCGCCGTAGAGGCGATCATGCGCCGCGATCATCGCGTCGACCTCGGGACGGCAGAGAAAGCCGATCACGCCGGCGGCCTGGAACCAGCGACCGGCGCGGGCGTGGTTCATCGCGCCCGGGTTGGCCATCACCGTCTCGGCGAAGCAATCGGTCGCGGCCTGCTGCAGCGGCGCCAGCACCTTGTCCGCCTCGGGCTTCGAACGCTCGCGCGCCGTGGCCGGCGCAAGGGCGAGGAGGAATGCGAGCGCACCGAGCAGCGGGGTCTTCATGGCGCGGGAAGCCTCGAACGAGTGATCGATCGAGGCGAGTATTCCCCAGGGATTTTGTCGGGAACAGGGCCGTCCGCGCCGCAGCGCACGCGCCGGGCGCGATCCTGCGCCATCGTCGCTTCCGCGTCACAGCGGCGCCCCCGCCACCGCCGCTTCAACCGCCAGTTTCGCCTGGGAGCGTCCTAGCCGCGGCGCTCGGCGTTCCAGCGACCGCTGCATTCGGGGCCGCCCTGGGTTGACCAGGTGCCGGTGCCGGTCCCCTGGCGGCCGAGGCGCCCGACGACGTTGGCGGTCGCCGCCCCGTTTGAGATCGTCGCACGCACCGACCCGTTGGTCGCGACCCGGCCGCTGATCGCGAAATCGCCGCCGGGATAGCTGGCCTCGCCGCGCTGGATCCGCACGCCGTAGCGATAGGCCCGGTCGCAGATGCCGGATTCGGTGATGACCTCAATGCTCCAGTTGCCGTCGTAGCGATCGGGGATCTGGACCTTCTTCCGGGCCGCGTCGGCGGGGCTGAGGCCGGCGGCTGCGAGGACGAGGAAGGCGGAGGCCAGCGTCAGTGCTTTCATCGGATCCCGATCGGGCGAGCGTGTCGAGTGCCCGGCACGCACCGCGCGGGCGTGCAGGCATGTCCGCTTCGAAACACGCGACGGCCGGATCGGTTGCCGATTTCTCCGCTCAGGCGCGGGCGGCCCGCCTCAGGGCGTCGTTCAGCAGCGCCAGGAGGTCGCCGCCGGCATGGAGGAAGCCGTGGACGCCCGCCGCCGCGAGCGGTTCGGCGAGATCCGCCCCCGGCTTGCCCGCGAGGTAGATCGTCCCGGCGCCGGCCGCCGCCAGGGCCTTCGCCGCGGAGACGGCGCGGGCTTCGTAAACGGCATCGGAAGAGCACAGGCAGGCGAGCGCCGCACCCGAGGCCTTGAACGCCTCGGCGAGGCTCGCATCGTCGGGGAACCCGTCGTTGCTCAGCGCCTCGATGCCGCCGGCGGCGAAGGCGTTGGCGGCGAAGGTCGAGCGGGCGTTGAACACCGCGACCGGGCCGAGATTGGCCAAGAACACCTGCGGGCGCTTCCCGGTCTTGTCGAGGAAGCCGTCGGAGGCGTCGCGAAGGGCCTCGTAGGGCTCGGCAAGCCGCTGCGACGGCAGGGCGTCGCAGGCGACCGCCGTTCCGCTGCCGAAGCTCGCCGCCGGGGGGGCGGCGACGGGCGCCACGTCGAGCACCGCGACCGGCTTCTCGGCAAGGTAGGGGAATTCGGTGGCGCCGGTCAGCGCCTCACGCCGCATCGCGACGTTCTTCGCCCGCGTCTCCCGGGTGATCTCGATCCGGCGCTGGAGCTTGCCGACGCTGAGCGAGGCGACGATGCCGCCCTCGCGCTCGATCGCCCGGAACGCCTCCCAGCCGGCCTCGGCCAGCTGCGCGGTCAGGCTCTCGAAGCCGCCGGCGCCGGCGGCCGGATCGGCGACGCGGGCGAGGTTCGATTCCTCGATCAGCACGATCTGGCTGTTGCGCGCCACCCGCCGGGCGAAGGCATCGGGGAGACCCAGCGCCTGGGTGTAGGGCAGGGCGGTGACGGCGTCGGCGCCGCCGAGCCCGGCCCCGGTCGCCGCCATCGCGGTCCGCAGGATGTTCACGAAGGGGTCGCGCCGGGTCATCATCCGCCACGCGGTCTCGGCCTGGAGCCGCAGCGGCTTCGGAGCGAGCCCGCAGGCCTGCTCGATGCGGGCCCAGAGCCGGCGCATCGCCCGAAACTTCGCGATGGTGAGGAACTCGTCCGCGTCGGTCACGAGCAGGATCCCGACCGCGTCGCGGGCCCGTTCCAGCGACACCCCTTCCGCCTCCAGCGCCCGGAGATAGGTCACGGCCGTGGCGAGCACCGCGCCCAGCTCGGCCGCCTCGCCGGCGCCGGCCTCGTGATAGGGCCGCCCGTCGGCCAGGAGCGCGCGCCCGGTGAAGCCGGCGGCGTCGAAGTCCTTCACCGCCTGCCCGAGCTTCGGCGCGATCTCGGACCACACCGCCCCGAGGCTGCCCGAGGCGGCGAGCGTGCCCACCGGATCGATGCCGAGGTCGAGGTCGCAGGCCGACAGGTCCTCGCCGCGCGCCTTCGCCAGCTCGACCACGAGGCGGGCCGCCTCCAGCCCGAGCGGGCCGGCGTCGACGCGCAATCCGATCAGCGGCAGCATCACGCCGGCAAGCGCGGCTTCCAGCTCTTCGACCGTGCGTGCGGTCAGGCCGTAGCCGTGGGCCGCCGGCGCGCCGGAGAACACCAGGGTCAGCGCATCGGCGCCGCCTTCGAGGTCGGCCAGCGCCTGCCGGTTCGCCTGCTCGATCTCGGGATGGTCGACCCGCTGGGCGATGCGCCACGGGCCGGCCGCGCGGACCGGCTGCGGCACGGGCTCGGCCGCCTCGTAGAGCGGCTCGATGCGCAGGCCGTCCGCCGTCTTGGAGACGAGGCGCTTCTCGTAGTCGGCGCCCTTCAGAACGCCCTCGACGAGGCCGAGCCAGCGCGCGCGGGTCGCGGGCTCGAAGAGGTCGGCAAGCGGTCTGTCTTCCATCGCGGAGGGCCTTCAAACGGTGCCGGGATGCGGGTCTTTCGCCCGCTCTCCCCATCCGTCTGCCCTCGCACGGCCCCGCTGGCGAGGCAATCGACGCCGGCGACCGTATTTTTTATCCAAAGATGATCAGGCCGGCGAAGCCCGCCGAGCCGACGATGATGCGCCACCACGCGAACAGCCAGAAGCCGTGGCGGGAGACGTAGTCGAGCACCGTCCGCACCACGACGAGGGCCGAGACGAAGGCCACCACGAAGCCGATGACGATCAGCCCGACGTCATCGCCGTTGAGGTTCTTGTAGTTGTCGAGCAGGTCCTTGGCGAAGGCGCCGGCCATGGTCGGCATCGCGAGGTAGAACGAGAACTCGGTGGCGGAGCGCTTGTCGGCGCCCATCAGCATCGCGCCGACGATGGTGGCCCCGGAGCGCGACACGCCCGGGATCATCGCCAGGCACTGGAAGATGCCGATCTTCAGGTCCATCGGCAGGGTGAAGTCGTAGACGTCGGTCTTCTTCACCTCGAGATCGGTGTCGTCCAGGACGAGCAGCACGAGCCCGCCCGCGACCAGGGTCGCGCAGACGATCCACGGGTTGAACAGGTAGGCCTTGATCACCTTCGAGAACAGGCCGCCGATGATCGCCGCCGGCAGGAAGGCGAGGAGGATGCCGAGCACGAACCGGCGCGCCTGCGGGTCGTTCGGCAGGGCGAACGCGATGCCGAGCAGCCGGCGGAAATACACCGCCAGGATCGCCAGGATCGCGCCGAGCTGGATCAGCACCTCGAAGGTGTTGTTGGGCGAGTGGAACCCGATGAAGTGCCCGACCAGGAGCTGGTGCCCGGTGGAGGAGACCGGGATGAACTCGGTCGCGCCCTCGACGACCGCGAGCACGACCGCCTTCGCGATGCTCATCGCATCCATCATCGCAGATCTCGCATCATCGCTGGTCTCGACCGTTCGCGCCGCGCCGGCCGGCGACCGGCCTGAGGGAGTGGAATCGCCGCCCGCGGCGGGACGCCCAAAGGCTTCGCCGACGATGGTGAACGAGCGGTTACCGCGTTCCGTGCGGCGTGTTAATGAGGCGGCAACGATCGAGCAATCATGATCATCCCACGCTCGGTCCCGCGGGTGTCCCGTGCGGCGCGTCCCGCCGGCCCTTTTCAGTCCGACAACGGCCTCGATGGCGACGCTCTATCACTTTCCCTTCTGCGCCAACTCGCGCTTCATCCGCCTCGTCCTGGCCGAGATGGGCCTGGAGCCGAGCCTCGTCGAGGAGCGGCCCTGGGACAGGCGCGACGAGTTCCTTCTGATCAACCCGGCCGGCACCACGCCGGTGCTGATGGAGCAGGGCGGCCTGGTCGTGCCCGGCGGCGGCATCATCGCGGAATACCTCGACGAGACCCGAGGCCTCGGCCTCACCGGGCGCCGGCTGATGCCGGACCATCCGGCCGAGCGGGTCGAGGTGCGCCGGCTGATGGACTGGTTCCTGGTCAAGTTCGAGGCGGAGGTGACCGGCTACCTCGTGACCGAGAAGATCGCCAAGCGCTTCATGACCAGCGCCACCGGCGGCGGCCCGCCGGACATGAACGCGATCCGCGCCGCCCGCACCAACGTCCGCTACCACCTGAAGTACATCGGCTACCTGATGGCGCGGCGCCGCTGGATCGCCGGCGACCACCTGACCTATGCCGACCTCGCCGCCGCGGCGCACCTGAGCTGCGTCGACTACCTCGGCGACGTGCCGTGGGACGAGGACGAGACCGCGCGCGACTGGTACGCCCGGGTGAAATCGCGGCCCTCCTTCCGCGCGCTGCTCGCCGACCGTGTCGCGGGCATGCCGCCGGCCGGGCATTACGCGGACCTGGATTTCTGACCGACCGCCGCATCTTCGCAGGCCGGGACCTGCGCCGCCTCGTCGAGGCCCGCGCCCGCCACCTGGGCTTCTGCGACCTGCAGGTCACCCGCCCGGAGGCGGTGCCGGAATTGCCCGGACGCCTCGCCGCGTGGCTGGGCGAGGGCGCCCACGGCACGATGGGCTGGATGGAAGACCGCGCCGACCAGCGTGCATCGCCCAAAACCCTGTGGCCGGGGGTGCGCAGCATCATCGTGCTCGCCACGAACTACGGACCGGAGACCGACCCGCTCGATCTGCTCGCGAAGAAGGATCGCGGCGCGATCGCGGCCTACGCCCAGCGCCGCGACTATCACGAGGTGGTGAAGGGCCGGCTGAAGGAGCTCGGCGGCTACCTCTCAGCCAAGGGCGACGTGCGGGTGAAAGTGTTCTGCGACACCGCCCCGGTGATGGAGAAGCCCCTGGCCGCGGCGGCCGGTCTCGGCTGGCAGGGCAAGCACACGGTGCTGCTGTCGCGCGATCACGGCAACTGGCTGCTGCTCGGCGCGATCTACACCTCGGCCGACTTGGAGCCGGACGCGCCCGAGACCGACCATTGCGGCTCGTGCCGCGCCTGCCTCGACATCTGCCCGACCAACGCCTTCCCGGGCCCCTACCGGCTCGATGCGCGCCGCTGCATCTCCTACCTGACGATCGAGCATGCCGGCCCGATCGCCGCGGAGTTCCGCACCGCCATCGGCAACCGGGTGTTCGGCTGCGACGACTGCCTCGCCGTTTGCCCCTGGAACAAGTTCGCCCGCGTCGCGCAGGACGCGCGCATGGCCGCCGATCCCGGCCTCGACGCGCCGCCGCTGGCCGAGCTCGCCGCCCTC
>NZ_VRVH01000188.1:0-8883 GCF_008040095.1 Methylobacterium sp. WL6
CGTGGTGGCCGGTCCGCGCGCCGCGGCCGGGTGCCGGGCGCGTCGGGGGGGAGGGACGCGTTCCGCTCATGGCCGGATCACCACCTTGATGCAGCCGTCCTGCTTGTCGCGGAAGGTGCGGTACATCTCGGGGCCGTCCTCCAAGCCGACCGTATGGGTGATGACGAAGGACGGGTCGATCTGCCCCTCCTCGATCCGGCGCAGCAGGTCGTCGGTCCAGCGCTTCACGTGCGTCTGCCCGGTGCGGACGGTCAGCCCCTTGTTCATCAGCGCGCCGATCGGGAACTTGTCGATCAGGCCGCCATAGACGCCCGGCACCGAGAGGATCCCGGCCGGCCGGCAGACCATGATCATCTGGCGCAGGACGTGGGCGCGGTCGGTCTCCAGCATCATCGCCTGCTTGGCCCGGTCGTAGACCGCGTCGACCGCGCCGAGCGCGTGCGCCTCGAGCCCGACGGCGTCGATGCACTTCTCCGGCCCGCGGCCGTCGGTCATGTCGTTGAGGCGGGCGACGATGTTCGATTCGGCGTGGTAGTCGAGCACCTCGGCGCCGCCGGCCCGCGCCATCGCGAGGCGCTCGGGCACCCGGTCGATGGCGATCACGCGCTTGGCCCCGAGCAGAATCGCGGAGCGGATCGCCATCTGCCCGACCGGCCCGCAGCCCCAGATCGCGACCGTGTCCTCCGGCTGGATGTCGCACTGGACCGCGCCCTGCCATCCCGTCGGGAAGATGTCGGACAGGAACAGCAGCCGCTCGTCGGGGATGCCGTCCGGCACCTTGATGTGGGTCGAGTCGGCGAACGGCACGCGCAGGTACTCGGCCTGGCCGCCGGCATAGCCGCCGGTCAGGTGGGTGTAGCCGAACAGGCCCGCCGTGGTGTGGCCGAAGGCGGCGTCGCCGAGCGCCTTGTTGCGGTTGGTGCGCTCGCAGACCGAGAAGTTGCCGCGCCGGCATTGCGGGCACTGGCCGCAGGTGATCGTGAACGGGACGACGATCCGGTCGCCCACCTTTAGCGCGGCGTTGTCCTTCCCTACCGCGACCACCTCGCCCATGGTCTCGTGGCCCATGATGTCGCCCGCCTTCATGCCGGGCATGAAGTGGTCGTAGAGGTGCAGGTCGGAGCCGCAAATCGCGCAGCTCGTGACCTTGATGATCGCGTCGCGCCCATCCTCGATCGTCGGATCGGGAACCGTGTCGCAGCGGATGTCGGTGGTGCCGTGCCAGACGAGGGCCTTCATGGTGCGAAGCTCCCGGCCGCCGCTCGGACGATGCGGCGCATACGGGAGCAACTGCGGTCCCCGGGGTTGGTTCTGTCGGGTTTCGGACCGAACCGGGCGTGCGGCTGGCGAGATACGGGCGGCGGGCCGACGTTTTCATGCCGGCTCCGGCGACCGAGGCGGACGGGCTTCCGATGCCGCGGCGACCGGGGCGGGTCACGCTTCCTCTCCGGGCTCGGACCTCATCCTGAAGCGCCGCGCGAGCGGCCTCGAAGGAGCCCTCACGGAATCTCGCGCGCGCTGGGGAACTCCTTCGAGGCTTCCGCTTCGCGCAAGCACCTCAGGATGCGGATGCGTGTGGGATCGGGGATCGAACGGGGCCGCACGCCCTGCCGGGCAATGGCGAAGCGGTCACCGGAAACCTGCTCTCCCAAAACACCGCCCGCACCGGCGCGGCCGTGCCTACGCCGCCGCTTCGTCCTGGTCCGCCCGCGCGGTGAGCCGGTAGAACACGGCGAGGCCGCACCCGAACACGGCCGCGCCGAGCCAGGTCGCGTAAGGGGCGAAACCCGGCCCGACGAGGGCGAGGGACGCGCTGCGCCCGGCCAGGGTGTCGGCGACGGCCAGGATCACGCCGACGAAGCTCTCGCCGACCAGGAATCCGGAGGCGAGGAGGACGCCGCGGCGGCGCGCGGTCTCGGTCGCCGCGCCGGCATCGTCCCCTTGCGCCGCGGCGCGTGCCCGGATCGTCCGCTCGGCGAGCCAGCCGAGGACGCCGCCGACCGCGATCGTCATCTCGACCGAGAGCGGCAGGTACATGCCGATGCCGACGGTGAGCGCGGGGAAGGTGAGGTCGCGCCGCCGAAGCCACGCCTCGACCGCGACCAGCACGGCCCCGAGCCCGGCGCCGATCAGCACCATCGTCCACGGCAGGGTGCCGTGGACGATGCCGCCGGCGATCTGCGAGGTCAGCGCCGCCTGGGGGGCGGGCATGGCGTTGGCCGCCTCCATGCCCTCGCGCGGCAGGGCGCCGACGAAGCCGTAGGCCTCGTAGAGCAGGGACAGCAGCGGCCCGATGACGGCGGCGCCGACCGCGACGCCGATCAGCAGCACCACCTGCTGGCGCCAGGGCGTGGCGTCGACGAGCTGGCCGGTCTTCAGGTCCTGCAGGTTGTCGTTGGCGATCGAGGCCATCGTGACGATGACCGCGGCCACGAGCAGCGCCATCGCGATGACGAAGCGGTCGCCCTCCGGTCCGGCGGAGCGGCCGACCAGCAGCGGCAGCAGCACCGCCGCGGCCATCGCGGTAAGGATGCCGATGCCGGAGATCGGGCTCGAGGACGAGCCGAGGAGGCCGGCCAGATAGCCGCAGGTGGCGGCCATCAGGAAGCCGAACAGCACCGCGAACACGGTCGCGGCCGCGACGAGCCCGTACAGCCCGCC
The DNA here is from genome assembly GCF_008040095.1 of Methylobacterium sp. WL6. Classification (NCBI taxonomy): domain Bacteria; kingdom Pseudomonadati; phylum Pseudomonadota; class Alphaproteobacteria; order Hyphomicrobiales; family Methylobacteriaceae; genus Methylobacterium; species Methylobacterium sp. WL6. The sequence goes on from NZ_VRVH01000188.1 coordinate 2,662, forward strand.
GCCGAGCTCGGCGCCCGATGCGAAGCCGGCGAACAGCCATGCCAGCGGCAGGGTCAGCGCCAGCACCGCGGCGCCGACCCAGGTGATCGGCAGGTCGCGCTCGGCCCGCGGATGGTCCGGGCCGGGCAGCCGCGAGCCGCTGGTCCGGACCGAGGCCAGGGCGGTGGCGATGCTGCCAAGGATCGGGCGGGCGAGCGACCCGACGGTCCAGAGGCCCCCGACCGCGATGATGCCCGCCCCGATCAGGCGGACCTGCCCGGACCACACCGCCTCGGCCATCTCCGACGGCGAAGCGCCCTCCCCCTGCCCGAGCGCGGTCAGCAGCGGCACGGCGACGCCCCAGGCGATCGCGACGCCGGTGAGCAGCGCCAGGCACGCGCCGATCCCGACGAGGTAGCCGACGCCCACGAGCGCCAGGGAGAAGCCGGTGCCGAGGCGGAACACCGCGCTCCCCGCCGCGAGCGTTCCGTGCATCCCCTCGGCCAGCAGCCGGAACCCGGTGGTCGCGAGCCCGATCGCGCCCGCGCCGGCGGCCGCGCCGAGGAGATCGCGCAGGCCCTTCGCGCCGGCCTCGCCCTCGCCGGTGCGCAGCACCTCGGCGGCGGCGACGCCCTCCGGGTAGGGCAGGCCCGCGCGGGTGACGAGCGCGCGCCGGAGCGGGATCGAGAACGCGACGCCGAGCAGGCCGCCCAGGGCGCACACCGCGCTGGTCTGCCAGAACGGGAAGCCGTGCCAATGCCCGATCAGCACCAGGCCGGGCAGGATCAGGATGACGTTGCACAGCGTGCCGGCGGCGGAGGCCTGCGTCTGCACGATGTTGTTCTCGAGGATGCTCGAGCCGCCGAGCAGCCGCAGGCAGCCCATCGAGATCATCGCCGCCGGGATCGAGGACGAGAACGTCATCCCGGTCTTCAGGCCCATGTAGACGTTGGCGGCGATGAACACGACCGTGATCGCGGCGCCGAGCGCGATTCCGCGCGGGGTGATCTCCCGCGCACGCGGCGCGCCCTTGCGTGAAGGCGGTGCATCCTGGGCCTTCGTCACCTGATTCGCCGCGTCCATCGTGCCCCCGGTCCCGGCCGTCCCGCGCGACATCGACGCGTCGTCCCGAGCGAAACCCGAGCGGCAGGGCGTTTTCTCCCGCCGCGACGCTTTGCCGTCGCGGCCCGGCATGGACGGGATCTGCATTCGCCGCGCCGGGCGCGTCCCACGACGATCCTCGCAAGGCTCGCCGCGCGACGGCCGTTCGCGTCGACCTCGGCTAGTCTGTCGATCGATGCAACGGGCCGAACCATAACCTGCGTTGAGCTTGATTTTTGTCGGCCGCGTCGCGGAACAAGGAATTTGAGCCGAGGTTTCCCCGGCAGATCGGCGGGCTCGGGCCCGATGGGCGCTCCGCCCCGCCGCGCTTCGACACACACAGCCGGGCCTCGGACGGTCGCCGCGCGGGACGCGACGCGGCGCGCCCGAGCGATCGTGACAGGTGCGCATGGATCTCCCCACGGACGATGCCAGCCCCCCGCTGGCCGAGCGCTTCCGCGCCTTCCTTCAAACCCCATCCTTCCCTCGCGTCGGCGCCGAGCCCGCCCCGACGCGCGGGCCGATCCGGTCCGTCGTCGGCCGCGACCGGGCGCGCCCGGCGCCGTTTCAGGGCCTCCCGGCGATCCCCGGCCAGCCGGGCACGCCGTCGGAGGAAGGCTTCGCGGTGCCCTATGAGCGCGGGCGCCGCGCCGCGGAGCCGGCGCGATGACCGGCCGGCCCGACCCGAACCCCGCCCTGATCGCCCTGGTCGAGCGACTGCGCGCCCTCGGCTACAGCTTCACCACCGTGACGCCCGCCACCCATGCCCGCGTCAACGCCCGCCCGCAGGCGGCGCGGGCCCGCAATCTGCGCGACGTGTTCGGCTGGAGCCGCCCCTTCGCCGAGGACCTGCTGCCGGCCGACCTCTTCGCGGCGATGCACGCGGCCGGCGTGCTGGTGCGGGACGGCGACGCCTGGCGCTCGGCGATCCGGGTGTCGAGCCTCGACGGCGAGCTGTTCGTGCATTCCGCCTATCCGCCGAGCGCGACCGACGTGGTGTTCTTCGGCCCCGACACCGCCCGCTTCGTCGCGGCCGTGGTCGATCACCTCGCGCACCGTGCCGCGCCGGTCCGCCGCGCGGTCGACATCGGCTGCGGATCGGGCGCGGCCGGCATCGCCATCGCCAAGCGCGCGCCCGACGCCGAGATCGCGCTCGTCGACATCAACGACGCGGCGCTCGCGGCCGCCGCCACCAACAGCCGGCTCGCGGGCGTCCACGGCACGGTGCCGCGCCGCAGCGACCTCCTCGCGGACGTCGCGGGCGCCTTCGACCTCGTCGTCTCGAACCCGCCCTTCATGCTCGACCGCGCCGGGCGGACCTACCGCGACGGCGGCGGGACCTACGGCGAGGGCCTGTCGCTCGCCGTGGTCGAGGCCGCCCGCACCCGCCTCGCCCCCGGCGGTAGCCTGGTGCTGTTCACCGGCTCGGCGATCGTGGACGGCGCCGACCCGTTCCGGCGGGCCGCGACCGCCGCCTGCGAGGCCGCGGGGCTGGGCTGGACCTATCGCGAGCTCGACCCGGACGCCTACGGCGAGGAGCTCGACGCGCCGGCCTATGCCGAGGCGGAGCGCATCGCCCTCGTCGTGCTCACCGCAACCCGTGGGGCGCCGCGATGACGCCGGCGGACATCGCGGAGCGGGACGCGTTCCGGCGGGACGTGCTCGCCGGCCTGTCCGAGGTGCCGAAGCGCCTGCCGGGCAAGTACCTGTGGGACGAGGCCGGCTCGATCCTGTTCGACCGGATCTGCGACAGCCCCGACTACTATCCGACCCGGCGCGAGATGGCGCTGCTGCCCGCGATCGTGCCGGAGCTCGCCGCCCTCGTCGGAGCGGGCGCGACGATCGTCGAGTACGGCAGCGGCGCGAGCCGCAAGATCCGCACGCTGCTCGACGGCCTCGACCGGCCGCGCCGCTACGTGGCGATCGACATCTCGCGCGCCTACCTCGAGACCTCGGTCGGCACGCTGGCGCGGGACTATCCCGGCATCGCGATGATCCCGGTCGGCGCCGACTACGCCGCGCCGATCCGGCTTCCGGTCGACCTCGGCGGCGGGCCGGTGCTCGGGTTCTTCCCCGGCACCAGCATCGGCAACCTCGCGCCGGCCGAGGCGGAGGCCTTCCTGGCGCGGGCCCGCGACACGCTCGGGCCGAGCCATCTCCTGGTCGGCGCCGACCCGACGCAGGACGCGGACCGGCTGCGGCGGGTCTATGGCGGCTGCGACGGCCTGATGCCGGCCTTGCACCTGAACTACCTGACGCGCCTGAACCGGGAGCTCGGCGCCGGCATCGACCGCGACGCCTTCCGCCACGCGGTCCGCATCCTGCACGATCCGCTGCGGGTCGAGGCCCATCTCGTCGCCGACCGTGCCGACACCTGGCGCTTCGGGACGGACGCGATCCGGTTCGCGGCCGGCGAGAGCGTCCGCACCGACATCTCGCACAAGCATGCGCCGGAGGCGTTCCAGGCGATGGCGGCGCGGGCCGGCTGGACGCCGAAGCGCCTCTGGCTCGACCCGGAGGGCCTGTTCAGCCTGCACCTCCTGAGCCGCTGACGCGTGCCGCCCCGCCCTTCGCCGGATCGGGCATGGCAGGATCGAGCATGGCGGGATCGCGGGCGGGCCACGCGCCGGCTTCGCTGTCCGGCCGCGACCGGGCGATCATCGCCCGGACCTGCTCGACCACGGCGCGGGCCGCCGCCCGCTGCAGCCGCGCTTCCTCCCGCGCCGCGCGCGATCGCGCGATCACGTCCTGAGACTCGGCGATCACGGCATCCGCGGAATCGGGTTCGGGCACATCGCGCATGAAGCGGGTCTATTCGACCCGGAAAAATCCGCAACCACCTAGGTTAAGTGCAACCGAATTCCATCAAGACTGTGTCGATTTTACAGCGACGGCTCGAATATAATCGAGAACGCCCCGGCGCTCGCGTGCATCTTCGAGAGCCGCCCAGAACGACAGCAAGTCGGCCGTTTCACCGGTCGGGTTCGATTTGGCATCGAAGAAGTCGTCGACCGGACAGTCGAGAGCCTCGGCGATCTTGGCGATCATCGCTTCGTTGCTGTGGCCGGCCCCGCCGATATTTGAATTTTGCATACTTTGATGCCCGGTTGACCTATGTTATTGTCCGGCCCGGACCAGCGATCTATCGGGGAACGGGGGCGTGGCATCGATTGCGCGCAACTTTTGCTCAAATCGATGCGAGGGTCAACGTGACGACGGACAAGCTCGACCGCATGGCCGAGGTCTGCCTCGAAGCGCATGCCCTGATCGATGCCGGCGGCACGCCGGCGATGCGGGCGATGATCCGGCTCCTGCTGCTTCAGATCGGCCGGGAGATGGCCCGCCGCCAGGCCGAGCCGCGGGGGAAGCCCCAGGAGCATTGAGGCGGCGCCGCGGGGAAGACGGTCGGATCTCCCGCGCAAGCAGGAAGCCGACATCCCAGCACCCGAGGTCGCGTCGGACGAAGCCGTTCCGGCATCAGATCGCGTGGGCCGGATGCGCCGTGCCCCCTGCCACCTTACCTTCCAGCACAGCCGCGCCGAACCGCTCGCGGGTCCCCTCTCCCGGACGGAAGAGGGAGCCGCGGCGGTGCTTCGCGCGACCGAGCCGGCGACGTGGGGTCCGGCCGCCGTCACCCCACCCCGAACGACCGGTGCGCGGCGGCGCAGCAGCGCGGCGATCCCGAAGATGCAACGCATCCTGGCGCGAAGGGCAACGTCACGGGCGCCTCGCGGCGCCCCTCGCCCGCCGACGCGAAACCGCCGAGATCCGTTCCGCCGGCAGCATCCCCGACGCCGGCCACGACGAAAAACGCCCCGGCCGGCGGCCGGGGCGCTCCCACGCTCTGCGACGGCGCGGTTTACGCCGCCTTCTGGACCTCGGCCGGGACCTCGGTGGCCGCCCCCTCGATCGCCGGCGCGCGGCTCTTGCCGCCGATGGCGATCTCGATGCGGCGCGGCTTCTTCGCCTCCGGGATCTCGCGGACGAGATCGACGTGGAGGAGGCCGTTCTCCAGCGCCGCACCCGTCACTTGGACGTAGTCGGCGAGCTGGAACCGGCGCTCGAAGCCGCGGGCGGCGATGCCCTGGTGCAGCACCTCGGCGCGACGCTCGGGATCGGGCTTGCGCTCGCCCTTCACGGTCAGCGCGTTCTCCCGCACCTCGATCGACAAATCGGCCTCGGTGAAGCCGGCCACGGCCACCGTCACGCGGTAGGCGTTCTCGGCGGTGCGCTCGATGTTGTAGGGCGGGTAGGTCGGGACCGCGTCGGACGCCACGAACTGGTCGAGGGCCGAGAACAGGCGGTCGAAGCCGACGGTGGAACGGTAGAGGGGAGCGAGATCGAACTGACGCATAGGACACATCCTCCGTGGAGCAACATGCAGGTTTGAGTCTATGGTCCGCCGCGTGGGCCGGACCGGGCTCGTACCGCCTGACGGCCGGTACGATCGTGATATTGGAGGGGGGCGAGGTGCGTTCAAGACCCGGCCGGACGACGGGAACGATGCGGCAGGACGCCGCACTTCTGAGCCTGCACGACACGCCCGGAAACCCGGTTCCCCCCGGCGCCGTGGTGATGGCGGTCGGCACCGCGGACGACTGCACCCTGCGGGCGGCGCGCTGGGCCGCGACGACGCGGACCTGCAAGGGCACGGTCTGCCTGCTCCAGGGCCGGGCCGAGTTCATCGAGAAGTACTACGAGACCATCCGCGAGCTGCGCGCCCGGGGCTTCGCCGTCGTCGCCTTCGACTGGCGCGGGCAAGGGGCGTCGGACCGGCGGGTCGACGACCCGCACAAGGGCCACGTCGCCGCCTTCGACGATTACCGCCGCGACCTGCTGGCGATCCGCGACGCGGTGCTGGTGCCGTTCATGCCCGATCCGCATGTCTGCCTCGCCCACTCGATGGGCGGCTGCGTCGCGCTGACCGGGGCGCTGGACGGCTGGCTGCCGTTCCGGCGGATCGTCACCGTGGCGCCGATGCTGTCGATCCGGATGGTGCGCTCGCCCGCCTTCGCCTCGGTCGCGACGCGGCTGCTGCAGCGCCTCGGCCTCGGCAGCCGCTACGTGCCCGGCGGCGGCCCGGTCTCGATCGCGACGAAGCCCTACCCGAACAACCGGCTGACCCGGGACCCGGCGCGCTAC
>NZ_VRVH01000189.1:0-8819 GCF_008040095.1 Methylobacterium sp. WL6
GGTCTGGCGCGCCGCCCCCGGCCTCGCCCGCCCGCTCGACGGCGCGGACCTGCTCGACGCGCTGCGGGCGCAGGCGGTGCCGGCCTACGAGGTCCGCGTGCGCGCGCCCGGCCTCGAGGCGCTCTACCTCGACGCCCTCGACGGCGGCCCCGCGGGCCTGCGCCTGGCCGAGGCCGCGCGATGATCGGCGCCGCCTTCCGCGTGATGTGGATCAGCCTGATCCGCGACCGCGCCGCCCTGACGATGGCCTTCGTGCTGCCGACCGTCATCTTCGTGATCTTCGCCGCGATCTTCTCGGGCGCGATCGGCGACCGCATCCGCATCCATCTGGGGCTCGCCGACCTCGCCGGCACCCCCACCACCGAGCGCCTGATGAAGGCCTTGGAGGCCGACCCGTCGCTGCGCGTGACGCGCCTGCCCGAGCGCGACTTGGCCGGAATCGTCGCCGCGGTGCGCCGCGGCGACGTCGACGTGGCGCTGGTGATCCGCAGCGACCTCGCGGCACCGGCGGCCGGTGCGGCGTCCGAGCAGCCGGTGGTGCTGGTCGAGAGCCCGGCCAAGGCGCTCGCCACCCCGATCGCCCTCGGCCAGCTCCAGCGGGTGCTGAACGAGGCGCTGCCCGACGTGGTGCTGTCGCGGGTCGTCGCCGACGTCGAGCGCAGCGGCAAGATCGGCGCCGACGAGCGCGCCTTCCTCGACGAGGCCTTCGCCGAGCAGCGCGCGAAGAAGGAGCCGTTCAGCTTCGCCTCGCTGGTCGAGCGGCGCAGCACCGCGGAAGGCGCCGCCAACGAGCGCGTGCGCTACTATGCCGGTGCGATCACCGCGGTGTTCCTGCTGTTCGCCGCGATGCAGGGGGCGATGTCGCTCACCGAGGAGCGCGCCACCGGCCTCGCCGACCGGCTGATGGCGGGGCCCGGCGGCCTGGGCGTCATCGTGCTGGGCAAGTTCGCCTTCCTCACCGTGCAGGGCGTCGCCCAGGCCGGGCTGATCTTCGCGGCCGCGGCCCTGCTCTACGGCGTCGAGATCGGCCCGCACTGGCCGGCCTTCCTCGTGACCTGCGCGCTGGTCTCGGCGATGGCGGCCGGGCTCGCGCTCGCCGCCTGCGCCGCCGCCGCGACCCGCCAGCAGGCGCACCTCGCCTCGACCTTCGGCGTGCTGCTGCTCTCGGCGGTCGGCGGCAGCATGGTGCCGCGTTTCCTGATGCCGCCCTGGTTGCAGCAGGCGGGCTGGTTCACGCCGAACGCCTGGGCGATCGAGGCATACCAGGGTGCTCTGGGCGACGGTCTTATCGCAGCGCTTCCTGCACTCAGTGTGATGACAACAATCGCTGTCCTATCGTTGATTTCTGCTTTGTTGCTGGTCACTCCAAGGCGCCGGCAGAAAAAATTTACCTAAAAATGCGTTAATTTTTTATTTTTTGGTCAGCGCTGAGGCGCAAGTCACTCCGATTATCTGGAAGGTTCCATATACTTTTCAGAAGTATTTCAAACATGTCGAGTTGTTCGGGCTGAGTTTCTTTTTTCGTGCGCCATCTGACATAAAATAGAAATGCCGGTTCAATTATATAAAAAATTTCTTCCCGAGGCCGCCATTCTAATATTTCAATATCTCGACGCTCCTGAAATTTACTTAATGCGCCGAGGGTTGAGTTTAATGAAGCCGCCGGCGGAAACTCCTCAACGGGAAGCCGAAGTTTATTCATCCTGTGATCGATATCTTTGCGGCTCAGCGAAAATTTAATTGGGTCCAACGTAAAGCAAGCTAGTACAAGCTCGTAAGTTTTATATTTTCGTGACGTTTCCCGGGGACCACGAATTAGCGTCGAGTAATATGACTCAAATTGTGTGTATCTTGATCTAGCAACGCTATGCAAGCTTCTTTCTACAGCATCCTTTCGCAAGGTAAGCTTCATTTTGCGGATTTGATCTGAATACTCAACGCCTTCTGTCGTAAGTGTCGATAAGCACGCCTGTTGCACAATTATCGGCAGGCCGGCCGCTTCAGAAGCGATAAAAATCCGAAGATCCTTTGCAGATTTCACAGAAAGATGATTCAGTCCGAGTTCACTAATTCGTTCTAAATCCTTTGATTCCCAATGGCCAACATCAATTTGCGAAATTCGCCCCACCAAATCCTTGTTGCTGTTTGCAATATCGACTGCCCGGTGAGTGGTTCCAAGGACAACAACAGAAACTTCGTTGTCTATAAATTGCTTCCATTGCTGAAATAGAAAAATTTTTTGCATGTCATCAAGGTAGTGAAAATCCTCAATAACTAAAACGCAATTTGTCGTTTTCAAAAGAGGGACAAGTAAATCTGGACCCGGGTCTGCGAGTACACGACGACGTGCTTCTGTTTCCCCTTTTTCGAGCCCAAGGCTGCCCTTTATTCTGGCATTGATGTCGGCGAGCCAAGCCCAATTAAGCTTGGATCCAAGCTCTAGTTCGCTGGAATTTTTAAAATTTTTATTTACCGTTTTTAATTCCAGTCTTTCAAAGCCAATAGCTTCGAGCGCTTGTTTCCATATGGTGTCACAATTTTTGTTTTTATCACACCGCACAATCAAGGGAATTTCGCCTCTTAAAGACAGCACCTCATGATAAAGGGTGGTTTTACCAGTTTTTGGACGGACCAGTAACAAGGCATAAGATGCCTTTTTCGTTCAATGGATTGTTTAGTTGAGCCTCTAATCTTCCATTATCACGCTTTACGTAGGTGACCGTTGGCTGGCCAATGGTTTTGAATACGTCCGATAGTTTTTCTCTCGCCATCGATAAATTCGCCAGCCCCATTAAATCATCGCCAATCATGTCTTAGAAGCCGCCAAAAATCAAGAAAAAGGCGATTGGCCATGCCTAGCGGTAAGGACCCTTTGAAAATTTTGTTATCTAAATTATTGTTTGTGTTGTCTTGTCTCATGCTTTATTGCTGATGGAATGGATTTTGATATATTTTATTTACGGGAATTAATAGATAATTTTGGCATTTGGTCTTTTGTGAAATTATTTCCCCTCGAGGGTTGAACCGCCTAGTAGTGACCATAGCAGCGACCTCTCTCCCGAATCTCGGATCGAATTCGCACGCTTACGGTGACATCCATCGCCGCGACCCGGTGGCGCGTTGACCGCCGATCGGTTCTGCCTAGCTTCAATCGAGGGGACGCCGTCGTCGCGGGCGTGCCGGGAGTATCGAACGCCATGAGCCAGGATTCCACGGTCGCCGTCGTCGGCAGCGGGCTCGGCGGCTTGGCCGCCGCCTGCGTGAGCGCGGCGCGCGGACACCGGGTCACGGTCTACGACAAGAACGACTGGCTCGGCGGAAAGGCCGCGGTGCTGCACGAGGGCGGCTTCCGGTTCGACATGGGGCCGACGATCCTTACCGTGCCGCGCGTGCTGGAGCGCATCTTCGCCGAGGCGGGCCGCAACCTGCACGACTATCTCGACCTGCGCCGGCTCGATCCGCAGTGGCGCTGCTTCTTCGACGACGGCACCCGCATCGACCTGATGCAGGACGTCGCCCGCATGGCCGCCGACATGGATCGCTTCGCGCCGGGCGCTGGGAGCGGCGAGGGCTACAGGAAGTTCCTGGAGGTTTCCGAGAACCTGCACCAGATCTCGGAAAAATTCTTCTTCTGGAAGCCGGTGGAGGACCTGTTCGACACGATCAACGTCCGCGCGAACCTCAACCCCGGGACCTTGCGCGACGTGCTCGCGCTCCGGATGCACGCCTCGGTGGCGAGCACGATCCGCGGCAAGGTGAAGGATGCGCGCCTGGCGCAGATGCTCGACCACTTCGTGCAGTATGTCGGCTCCTCGCCCTACGGCGCGCCGGCGGTGCTCTGCGCCATCGCGCACATGCAGACGGCGGAGGGGGTCTGGTACCCGATGGGCGGCACACGGGCCGTCGCCGAGGCGCTGGCCAAGCTCGCGACCGAGCTCGGCGCGACGCTGAAGCCGGGCGAGGAGGTGTTGGGCCTCGACGTCTCGGCCGGCGCGGTGAAGGGCGTGCGGACCAAGTCCGGCACCACCGCCTACGACGCGGTGATCTCGAACATGGATTCGGTGCGGACCTATAAGGAGCTGGTCGGCGGCGACGCCGGCAAGGCCTACGCGAAGAAGAACCCCGAGCCGGCCTGCTCCGGCGTGGTGCTCTACCTCGGCCTGAACAAGCGCTACGAGCACCTGAACCACCACGACTTCGTCTTCTCCAAGGACCCCGAGGAGGAATTCGACTGGATCTACCGCAAGGGCGAGCCGGCCCCGGACCCGACCGCCTACCTCGCGGCGCCCTCCTCCACCGATCCGTCGGTGGCGCCCGAGGGCGGCGAGGCGCTCTACGTCCTGGTCCACACGCCGTACCTGCGCCCGCACCACGACTGGAAGACGATGTTCCCGGCCTACCGGCAGGTGATCCTCGACAAGCTCAAGCGCACGGTCGGCATGCCCGACCTCGAGGAGCGCATCGTCGTCGAGCGCCACCTCACGCCGCAGGACATCCACGAGCGCTACCACGTGCTCAACGGCGCGATCTACGGGCTGGCCTCCCACGGCAAGGTCATGGGCGCGTTCAAGCCGGGCAACCGCTCGCGGCAAGTGCGCAACCTCTACCTCGCCGGCGGCGCCGCCCATCCCGGGCCGGGCATGCCGATGGTGATGATGTCGGGCTGGATCGCCGCCGACGCGCACGACGCCGACGCCCGCGGGCAGCTGCGCGAATCCGCGTGACCGGCGAAGCGGCACCCGGCATCCTGCCGCCCGGTCCGGTCCGGGATTGAACCCATGGCCGATGCGCCCGATCGCAGCCGCCGGTTCCGGGCGCCGCCGCCGGCCTCGCCGTTGGTGTGGCGGTTCATGGTCGCCTACTTCGATCGCTTCCTCCGGCGGCGGATGAACGCCCTGCGCCTCGCACGCTGGGGGGCGGCGCCGGAGCTCGGCCCGGGGCCGGTAGTGGTCTACTGCAACCATCCGGCCTGGTGGGATGCGGCGGTGATCATCCTGCTCGCCGAGCGCCTGTTTCCCGAGCGGTCGAGCTACGCGCCCTTCGACGCGCGGATGCTGGAACGCTACGGCGTCTTCCGCCGGATGGGCGCGTTCGGCGTCGACCTCGACACGCCGCGCGGCGCGGCGCAGTTCATGGCCGCCTCGCGCGAGATCCTGGCCCGGCCCGCGAGCGTGCTTTGGATCACCGCCCAGGGGCGCTTCGCCGACGTGCGCAGCCGGCCGCTTGCCCTGCGCGCCGGCGTCGCCCGGCTCGCCGAGATCGCGCCCGACGCGCAGTTCGTGCCGCTGGCGCTCGAATACGCGTTCTGGGACGAGAGCGGCGCCGAGGCCTGCGCGGCCTTCGGCCGACCCGTGTCCGGGCGGACCCTGGGCGATTTGCCCCGCGGCGCGCGCCTCGCGCGGCTGGAGGCCGACCTCACCGCCGTCCTCGATCGCCTGAGCGCCGACGTGATCGCCCGCGATCCGGCGCGGTTCCACGACCTCGCCGCGGGGCGCCAGGGCGTCGGCGGCCTGTACGACGGCTGGCGGCGGATGGCGTCGGCACTGCGCGGGCGGCGCTTCGAGGCCGGCCACCGGGCCGCGGCCGGGCGGGAGACCCGGGCCGAGAAAGCGCAGCGCTGATGGTCGACCTCGTGCTGCCCGCCCTCGCGATCCTGGCGCTCGCGGCCGCGCTCCTGCCGGCCGTCCTCGCCGCGATGAACCTGACGCTGCTGCGCACGCCCGAGCCGGACGGGCCGGAGGCGGGCCTCGTCTCGATCCTCATTCCGGCGCGCAACGAGGCCGCCCATATCGCGGCGACCGTTCGGGCGGCGCTCGCCGGCGTCGGCGTCGCCGTCGAGGTGCTGGTCGGCGACGACCACTCGACCGATGCCACCGCCGAGATCGTCGCGGGCATCGCCGCCGGCGAGCCGCGCCTTCGCCTCGTGCCTGTGCCGCCGCTGCCGGAGGGCTGGACTGGCAAGAACCACGCCTGCGCCCACCTCGCCGGCGAGGCACGCGGCGCGCACCTGCTCTTCGTCGACGCCGACGTGCGGCTCAAGCCGTTCGCGGCGGCCGGCCTTGTCGCCCATGCCCGCCGCACCGGATCGGGCCTCGTCAGCGCGGTGCCGCGGCAGGTGATGGGCACGCTCGGCGAGAAGCTCACCGTGCCGATGATCAACTTCCTGCTCGTCGGCTACCTGCCGGTGGCGATGATGCGCGCCTCGATGCGCCCGGCTTTGGGCGCGGCCTGCGGGCAGCTTTTGCTGATCGGGCGCGACGCCTACGCGGCGATCGGCGGCCACGGCGCCATCCGCCGCTTCCTGCACGACGGGGTGAAGCTGCCCCGGCTGCTGCGCGCGGCCGGACACCGCACCGACCTCGTCGCCGGGCACGCGCTTGCCGATTGCCGGATGTATACGGGATTCTCGCAGTGCTGGGCCGGGTTTTCGAAGAACGCCCACGAGGGCATGGCGACGCCGGTGGCGCTGCCGGTCTGGACCGCCCTGCTCGGCCTCGGCCACGTCCTCCCGCCCGTGCTGGTGCTGGCCGGCCTCTTCGGCGGCCTCGACGCCGCGACCTGGTTCCTGGCGCTCGCGGCGCTCGCCGTCTCGCTGGCGACCCGCACGGCGATCACCCTGGTGACCGACGAGCCGGCCGCGACCATCCCGCTCCACCCCGCGGCGGTCGTGGTCGCGCTGGCGATCCAGTGGAACGTGCTGCTGCGCCGCAAGCGCGCAGGCGCCGCCGTCTGGAAGGGCCGCAGCTATCCGACCGGCGGCGCCTGAGTCTCTGAGAGGATCCACGCCGCCGTCGTCGCATCCGCCTCGGCGATCGCGAGGTGCAGGACGATCGGCGTCTCGTAGGGATGGCGCGCCTTCAGGGCCGCGGCAAGGGTGTCCGACAGGCCCGTGCGCGTCTTCACGATTGCGACGACCTCGCTGCCGTGCTCGATCGCGCCCTTCCAGGCGTAGACCGAGCGCATCCCGGGCAGCACGTTGACGCAGGCGGCGAGCTTGTCCCGCACCAGCGTCTCGCCGACGGCGAGCGCCGTCTCGGCATCGGGGAACGTGGTATAGACGAGGAGCGGACGCTCCATGCTATGGCTCTCTGAACGACTGGGCGCACGCACGAAGCATGGTGCACGCGCACGATTGAGCCCCGCTCCGGCTCCGCGTCAACTCAGGTGGGTCCGGGTCACGCATGCCGCGCTTCCACAAGGTCGCCTTCGTCGCGAGCCCGACGCCCGACGCCCGCGAGGCGGCCGCCGCCTTGATGCGGCGCTACGACCACGTCGCGCCCGAGGAGGCCGACGTGGTGGTCGCCCTCGGCGGCGACGGCCTGATGCTGCAGGTGCTCCACCGCTTCATGGACGCGAAGAAGCCGATCTACGGCATGAACCGCGGCACCGTCGGCTTCCTGATGAACGAGTTCCGCGAGGACACCCTCCTGGAGCGCCTGGAGGCCGCGCATCGCAGCGTCGTCCACCCGCTGCTGATGGAGGCGCACGACACCGAGGGGCGCAGCCACCGCGCCCGCTCGATCAACGAGGTCTACCTGCTGCGCCAGACCCACCAGACCGCCAAGCTCAAGATCTCGGTCGACGGGCAGGTGCGGCTGCCCGAGCTGATCGCCGACGGGGTGCTCGCGGCCACCGCGGCCGGATCCACCGCCTACAACCTGTCGGTCGGGGGCCCGATCCTGCCGCTCAACGCCAAGCTCCTGGCGCTGACGCCGATCTCGGCGTTCCGGCCCCGGCGCTGGCGCGGCGCGCTGCTGCCGGACCACGCCCACATCCGGATCGAGGTGCTCGACGCCGAGCACAGGCCCGTCGCGGCGGTGGCCGACCACACCGAGTTCCGCCGGGTGTCGATGGTCGACACCTGGCTCGACCGGGAGACCGATCTCGTGCTGCTGCACGACCCCGGCCACAGCCTCGACGAGCGCATCCTGCGCGAGCAGTTCGGCTGAAGGCGCTCGCCTACGCAGCGAGATCCCTGCGCGCCCCGTAAGCGGCGAGCGCGCACAAAGTCTCCGTGAACGCCGCGCGGATCTCCGCCATCTGCCCCGCATCGGGGATGGTGCCCGAACTCCGAGCCCCGCCCTCGACCGCCGCGAGCAACCCGACCAGCCGCGTCGCGCCGATGTTCGCGCTCATCGACTTCAGGCCGTGGGCGGCGCTGGCGACGGTGCCGGCTTCGCCTCCGGGGATCGCGGCTTCCAGCGCGGTCAGCGCCGCCGGCGCCTGCCCGGTGTAGAGGCCGAGCACGCGCGCCAGGAAGGCGCCGTCGCCCATCTCGGCGAGGCCTTCGAGGGTTTCGCTGTCGAGGAGCCCGGGGGCGGAAGGCTGGTCCGAGCCTGCTTCGTCGAAGGCGTCCACCCGGGACGCAAGCGTGTCCGCACCGGGCGCGTCGGCCACGACGAAGCGGCCGAGCACCTGCGCGAGCTGGGCCAGGGTGAAGGGTTTTGCCAGCGTCCCGTCCATGTCGGCGTCCTGCCACGCGAGCGCGCCGTCGCCGATCACGTGCGCGGTCATCGCGACGATCGGCAGGCGGGCGGCGCCGGTCTCGGCCTCGCGGCGGCGGATCGCGCGCGTCGCCGCGAACCCGTCGAGGACCGGCATGCTGCCGTCCATCAGGACCAGATCGAAATGGGCGGCCGCGCTCGCGGCCATCGCCTGCGCGCCGTCCCCGACGGTGATCACGTCCGTCACGCCGCAGCGCGCCAGCGCCTCGATCGCGACCTCTAGGTTCACGGCGCTGTCGTCGGCGACGAGCACGCGGGCTTGAGGGAAGCGCGGCAGGGCGTCGGCGGAGGTAGTGGAACGCGGCGCGTTCGCGG
>NZ_VRVH01000018.1:0-42754 GCF_008040095.1 Methylobacterium sp. WL6
AGATCGGCCGTCAGCGCCTCTTCATCATCGCGGCCCCGCGGTACCTTGCGCTGTGTCGAGCGATGCTGTCCGAGCGCCCTGCAGGCACGGCGCTCGGAGACGGTCATCGTCCGCATGATGTGCTCGATACAGGCGCGTCGGCGCGCAGGGCTCGAGACGTCTTCCCCGGGACGCCTCCTGCAGGATCAGCTTGTCCAGCGTCAAATCGGCGATGGCTTTTCGAAGCCGAGCATTCTCGGTCTCAAGACTCTTCATCCGTCGAACTTGATCCGACTTCAGGCCGCCAAACTCACGTCGCCACCGGTAGTATGTCACCGAACTCACACCGAGCGCGCGGATTGCATCGGCCACGCTCTGGCCCTGTGAGATCAGCACGTCTGCCTGACGTAGCTTCGCGACGATCTCCTCGGGCTTCGGGGGCTTTGCCATCTTGTCCGTCCTCCAGGCTCAAAAGCCATACCAAAGGGCGGACCACTTCAATGGGAGCTGACCACGGACGCCCAGGCCGGAGGACGGCGGGGTCGCCGTCTGAAGTTCAATGAGCCGCGGGGTGTGCAGACGACGTTGAGTGCAACCGGCGCAGCTATCTTGGAAGTCGTGTCGGCAGACCTCACCTTGGCCCCATGTGCAGCGCGTTCGACGTCATCATCGTAGGGGGAGGCGCCGCCGGCATCGGTGCCGCCCGGCGGCTCGCGGCACAAGGCTCATCGGCCTTGCTGCTTGAGGCATCTGCACGCCTCGGAGGCCGCGCGTGGACGCAGGACATCGGAGGGTACCCGCTCGACCTCGGGTGCGAATGGCTCCACTCCGGCGATCGAAATGCATGGGTCGGCATCGCCGAGGCATCGGGCTTCCCGGTCGACCGAGGCGAACCGCCATGGGCGAAGGCCCACCCGGGCATCGAGCACGATGAGCACGCACAAGAGGCGGCGCAAAGGGCGTACGGCGACTGGGAAGACCGGCTCCGCATCGTCGCGGCGGGCAGCGACCGGGCCAGCGACGCCCTTCAGCCGGGCGGCCCCTGGAACGCCTACGTGCGGGCCATCGCCGGCTTCATGAGCGGCATGGCGCCCGAGCAGATCTCCGCGACCGATTACCTCGCCTACGACGATGCCTCGACGGGCCGGAACTGGCATCTGCCGTCCGGCCACGGCACGTTGGTCGCTGCCAGCCTGCCGTCCACGACGACGCTGCGGCTCGCCACCCCCGCCGACCGGATCGACCTGACGACGGACGGCGTCGCCGTGACCACCCGCGCCGGCACCATCCGCGCCGGGGCCGCCATCCTCACGATCTCGACCGCGGTCCTGGCCGGCGACGCGATCCGCCTTCCCGCCGGGACCGAACCCTGGCGCGAGGCGGCCGCCGCCCTGCCGCTGGGCCGCAACGAAAAGATCTTCCTGGAGATCGGGCATAACGTAGCGTTCGAGCCGGACTCGCATGCCTACGGCAACCTGCACGACCCAAGGTCGGCTGCCTACTCGATCCGACCGAACGGATGGCCGGTGATCGAGGCGTTCCTCGGGGGCGACGGCGCCCGTATCGTGGCGGAGGGGGGCCCGGCCGCCGGCTTCGCCCACGTGTCGGCCGAACTGGCCGCCCTGTTCGGCAGTGACGTGGCGTCGGCCATCCGTCCCCTCGCGGCGACGTCCTGGAGCCGGATGGCGTCCATCGGTGGGGCGTATAGTTGCGCCCTGCCGGGCCGATCCAATGCGCGGGCGCGGCTGGCCCGGCCATTCGAGGACCGCCTGTTCTTCGCCGGCGAGGCGACGCATCCTTTCGACTTCACCACTGCACACGGAGCCCACGACAGCGGGATACGGGCCGCCGACGAGGCCTTGGCGGCGCTCGGGGACAGGCGGGGCGAAGCGGCCTAGGCGAGGTCCCGGAGGCGTCCGCATGGCCGCAGGGGCCGGAACATCCGGGGGCGGGGCCGATTTCCGAAGTTCCCGGACAGCATCACCCGACACGCGCGCCGCACGGGCTGTCCCGTACGAAGCCGGCGCGCCAGGACAACCCCATGACCGACGCCTCCGACCACCGCCTCACGATGCAGGACCCGCGCACCCAATACCCGCAGCCGCCGTTCAAGCGGCAACCGCAGGAGGCGCCGGGCCTCGCCGGCGCGATGGACCCGAAGCCGGACCACGGCGAGACCAGCTACCGGGGCCACGGCCGCCTCGCCGGCCGGAAGGCCCTGGTGACCGGCGCCGATTCGGGCATCGGGCGCGCGGCCGCCATCGCCTTCGCCCGCGAGGGCGCGGACGTGGCGCTCAGCTTCGTCGAGGCCGAGATGCCGGACGCCCGGGCGGTGGCGAAGCTCATCGAGGCGGAGGGCCGCAAGGCGGTGCTGCTGCCCGGCGACATCACCGACAAGGCGTTCTGCGACACCCTGGTGCACAAGGCCGTGGTCGAGCTCGGCGGTCTCGACATCCTCGTCAACAACGCCGGCAAGCAGACCAACCAGACGGACATCGGCGACATCACGGACGAGCAGTTCGACCGGACGCTGAAGACCAACCTCTACGCGATGTTCTGGATCACCAAGGCGGCGATGCCCCTGTTGCCGGCCGGCGCGTCCATCATCAACACGGCCTCGGTCGTGGCCTACAACCCACCCAAGATCCTGGTTGACTACGCCACCACCAAGGCCGGCATCATCGCGTTCACGAAGGCGCTGGCCAAGCAGTCCATCGAAAAAGGCATCCGCGTGAATGCGGTGGCGCCCGGCCCGTTCTGGACCGCGCTGCAGCCCTCGGGCGGGCAGCCGCAGGAGGCGGTCGAGAAGTTCGGATCTGAGGTGCCGCTCGGCCGCCCCGGCCAGCCGGTGGAACTCGCGCCGGTCTACGTCTTCCTGGCCAGCCAGGAGGCGAGCTACGTCACCGGCGAGGTCTACGGCGCGACGGGTGGCAACGGCACCGCGTGAATTCGCCGAACCGGCGGGAAAACCGCTTCCCGCCGGCTGTCATGCTTGGCACTGCCTGTTCGAGACAAACGTGGCATTCGCCCGAGCCGTACGCGCGCTACAGATCTTCGAGGGGGTGGACGCCAGGCGTTGCAGGCGGGGATACTCTACTTGGCTCGCCCGGTGGGACCGATCATGCTGCAGCTTCAACCGATGCCGAAGGTCATCACCTTCGATTGCTACGGCACCTTGGTCCGGTGGCATGACGCCGTCCGGTCGGCGGCCCACGCGATCCTTGCCCGTCGCCTCCCGGAAGCCGATGCGCAGGAGCAAGCGGCCATCCTGGCCGATCGATTGCGAGAGGCTGCGGTAGAGCGGCAGAAGCGTCCGCAATTCCGCGACTACAAGTCGATCCTGCGATCCGCCCTAGCCGAGGCCCTCGCCGATGCCGGCCATACGGCCAAGCCCGAGGACGGCGACACGTTGCTGAAGGTCCTGGGACGTATCGAGCCGCACCCCGAGGTTCCCGCGGCGCTCGACCGTCTCCGCGCACGCTACCGGCTGGCGGTCATCAGCAACACGGACGACGACCTGATCGCAGGCACCGTCGCGGCCATCGGAGTGCCGCTCGACTTCGTCGTCACGGCCGAGCAGGCCCATGCCTATAAGCCCGATCACGGGCTCTTCCTACACGCCTACAAGACCATGGGCGTGCGGAAAGAGGAAACCATCCATGTCGGCATGGGGCAGTTCACCGACCTCAAGGTCTGCCACGAGCTCGGAATCCGCTCCGTGTGGATCGACCGGGTGGGCGAACCGCCGAACCTTGCATGGCCACCGCATGCGTCGCTCAAGGATCTCTCGCGCCTGCCGGACCTGCTCTCGCCGGAGTGAGCGAACGCCGCGAGGAACCTGATGCCCTAAGATGATGCTCAGCCAGTTCGGCACGGCGATCCGAAGCGGACGTTCCGCATCCCACCCGTCTGAAACGCTCAGACAGGCGGTCTGCGGCGGCCGATGCTGGCCGAAAGCCGCTGATCCGCTTCAAAGTAGGTTCGCCGCAAACGTCGACGTTCTCTGCAGCGAACCTCGACCACAACGCTCATGCAGGAATAGGCTGCATCGCCCCCCGCTGCCAACCACAGTCGGCTCTGCTCGTCGGGCTTGATGAAGCGCACCGTGCGCGTCCGAGCCGACCTGTGGCCGGCGATGGTAGCCGGAAGTTTCCATCAGTCATTCAACAGCCGCTACGCGCTAGCCGAGGCGCCGATCATGCTCGCCCGCATGAGGAAAAACGAGCCTCTCGGAAAGATCGTTCTAAGCGTCTGACGCACCGTCCTGAGCGTCGGCCTCAAACGAGCCGGTCCAGCGCGCGGCGGCCGCTTCACGACTGGATCGCGCCGTTTCGCCGGGAGATCGCGGATGCCCCGTTGCCCGGCCGGCAGGATGCGGCGGCCGACGTGCGCGGATTGGAACAGGGCGCTCCAGCCTTCACCACCGTATTCAACGCATGGGGTAGAGTGTCGAGAACTGCGCGGCATGAGAATCTGAGATCGAGGCAGGGGGCGCCCATGGATCAACGCGTTGCCATAACAGCGGGCCGCGTACTCCGGACTATGGCTTTTGGCTGGGCGGCAGGATCATCGCGGTGTCTGGGTCGGAGACGTCGCCCTCCTGTTGCTGATCGAGCGAGAGCTTGGCCGCGAGGTCCGGCTCCTGTCCGTTCGCCAACTCCTGCGCAGCCGCAACTTCCTTATCACGTGCCTGCTCCGCCGTGAGCTCGCCGCGCACCACCGCCCGGGCCAGGTTCAGGCTCAGGACGTTCTCGGCCTCGCTAGCGCCGTATGCGGTGAGCGTGCCTCGCGTCCGGTCCGGAATGACGCTGCCGTTGAAGGTGGCGACCGCGCTGAAGAAGTTGAGCGGGACTTTGTAGGGCAAGCTCTGCTCCAGCACGTCGTTGTGCTTGGCCGGGAAATCGTGCTCGGCTCCCATCTTGTGCACCACCGTCCGGATCCAAGGCCCGTTGCGGTGCCAGATCAGCAGCGTCGCCGTCTGCTCCTGGGGTGCGCCGTACTTGTCAGCAACGGCTTCAGCGGCCTTGCGGGACGGCTCGGGCCAATCCTGCGCGAGGCGCTCGGCGGCCCCTGCGGGGCCCGCGGACAGCGCGAGGACGAGAGCGAGGATGCATCGGCTGCGGTTCTGCGAGGGCATGCGCTTCCCTGACGGCGCCGGGGGCAGCACGGCTTCCTGCAGCGAATTGGAATCGCTGTCACGCCGCCGCGTTGCTCCGGGTCTACGGCGGGTATAGGCCGAGCACCCGAGAATGGTTCCAGGGAGATGCCCGATGGTGCAGCTGATGTCGCTGGACGTGAATGGGCGCGTGGCGCCCGTGAGCGTGGACGACCCCGATACGCCGCTCCTCTACGTGCTACGCGATGATCTCGGCCTGCACGGGCCGCGCTTCGGCTGCGGGCTGGGCCAGTGCGGCGCCTGCACGGTGCATGTCGATGGGCAGGCGGTGCGCTCCTGCATCACCCCGGTCTCGAGCCTAAGGGCGGGGGCCAAGATCGTGACGCTCGAAGGGCTCGGCAGCCTGGACAAGCCGCACCCGGTGCAGGCGGCCTTCATCGTCGAGCAGGCGGCGCAATGCGGCTACTGCATCAATGGCATGATCATGCAGTCGGCTGCCCTGCTCAACGAGACGCCGAAGCCCAACGAGACCGCGATCCGGCAGGCGCTCGCCCAGAATCTCTGCCGGTGCGGCACCCATCAGCGGATCGTGCGCGCCGTCCAGCGCGCGGCCGGCACACTCTGACAGAGGTTGTTGTCATGACCGCACCCGCCCTCTCCCGCCGCAGCCTGCTCCTCCAGGGCGGCGCCCTCGTGGTCGGCTTCTCGCTGTCCGGCCGCGGCGCCAGCGCCCAGAGCTTCGCGCCGGTCGCCACCAACGGCTTCGCGAAGCCCGTCGCCCCGGACCGCGTCGACAGCTTCCTGGCGCTCGGCGCCGACGGTCACGCCACGATCTTCTCCGGCAAGGTGGATCTCGGCACCGGGGTCGAGACCGCCCTGACGCAGATCGCGGCTGAGGAACTCGACCTGCCGCTCGACCGCGTGACCGTCGTCCAGGGCGATACGGCGCTGACGCCGGATCAGGGACCGACCTACGGGAGCCTCTCGATCCAGAAGGGCGGCGTCGAAATCCGGCAGGCGGCGGCGACGGCCCGCGCGCACCTCGTGCAGATGGCCAGCGAGCGCCTCGGCGTACCGGCCGACGAGCTGGTGAGCGAGAACGGCACCGTCCGGCCGAAAGCTGGCGGCCAGAGCCTCTCCTACGCCGACCTCGTGAAGGATGGGCGCCTCGACCTCAAGGTAGATCCGGCGGTCAAGACGAAGGATCCGGCTCAGTTCGCCCTCGTCGGCAAGCCGGTGGCGCGGGTCGACATACCCGAGAAGATGACCGGCCGCTTCACCTACATGCAGGATTATCGCGTGCCCGGCATGGTGCATGCGCGGGTGGTCCGTCCCCCAACCATCGGGGCGGATCTGCAGGGCGTGGATGAGGCCTCGGTCGCGGACATCCCAGGACTGATCAAGGTCGTGCGCCAGGGTAACTTCCTGGCCATCGTCACCGAGAAGGAGTGGGCGGCCGTGAAGGCCGCAAAGCAGCTGAAGGCGACGTGGTCGGAATGGGAAGGCCTGCCCGAGCAGGGCAAGCTCTGGCAGCACGTGCGCGCCACGAAGGTCACCAAGGACGACGTCACGAGCAGCACGGGCGATGCCGAGGCGGCGCTCGGACAGGCGGCCCGGAAGCTCGAAGCGACGTACGACTTCGCCATCCATACCCACGGCTCGATCGGGCCGTCCTGCGCCATCGCAGAGCTGAAGGACGGGTTCCTGACCTGCTGGACGGCCTCGCAGATGACGCACGCCCTGCGCAAGCAGCTCGCGGCGATGACCGGCCTCGCGCCGGAGGCGGTGCGCTGCATCTACGTCGAGGGCTCGGGCTGCTACGGCCGCAACGGTCACGAGGACGCGGCGGGCGACGCCGCCCTTCTCGCCCGCGCGGTCGGCCGCCCAGTGAGGGTCCAGTGGTCGCGCGCCGACGAGCACGGCTGGGATCCGAAAGGACCGCCGACCCTGATCGACCTGAAGGCCGGGCTCGACCCGCAGGGCAACGTCACCGCCTGGTCCTCCCAGTTCCACATCCCGGAGGGGGCGGCCGGTAACGTGCCGCTGGTGGCGGCCTCGCTGGCCGATCTGCCGCACGAGACTACGATGGCGCCGGGCAACATCATCGGCAACTCGGCGCTGCCCTACGCCTTTCCGAACGTGCGCACGGTCTGCCACCGGCTGGCCTCGACGCCGTTCCGGCCCTCCTGGATCCGCACCCCCGGGCGGATGCAGAACACCTACGCCAACGAGGCCTTCCTCGACGAGTGCGCGGCGGCAGCCGGCGCCGACCCGCTGGAGTACCGCCTGCGGGCGCTGAAGGATCCGCGCGGCATTGAGGTGCTGAAGCGGCTTGCCGAACTCGCCATGTGGCGGGCGCGCCCCTCGCCGGTGAAAGACGCCGCGGGCGACGTGCTGCGCGGCCGCGGGATCTCCTACGTGAAGTACGAACTCAATCGCACCTACGTAGCGGGCGTGGCCGAGGTCGAAGTGAATCGCAGCACCGGGCAGGTGCGCGTGCCGCGCTTCTTCGTGGTCCAGGATTGCGGGCAGATCATCAACCCCGACGGCGTGCGCAACCAGCTCGACGGCAATGTCATCCAGACCGTCAGCCGGGTACTGCTGGAGGAGGTCACCTTCGATCGCGGTGCCGTGACGAGCCTCGACTGGTCGAGCTACCCGATCCTGACCTTCCCGGACGTGCCCGAGGTCGTGATCGACCTGATCGACCGGCCAACCGAGAAGCCGTGGGGCGCCGGCGAGCCGTCCGCCGCCATCGTGCCGGCGGCGGTCTCGAATGCAGTCTTCGACGCGACCGGCGTACGCGTGCGGTCCGTGCCGTTCACCCCGGCCAAGGTGAAGGCGGCTCTGCAGGGGGCCTGAAACGCGAGCAGGCAGGATCGTCGGGGCGTGGCGCCGGTGCCGCGGCGCGGGCCCGGATCGCGGTCGGCCGGCCGCGCCGCGGACACCGGGTGGTGCCTCGGCCGCCGGGATCGACGCAGCTTGATCGAGGCGGCTGGCATGGGCCGGCCCGTGCCGGGGTCCGGTCCGGCACCCTTTGACCGCACCGTGGCGGCGCTCGAACATCTGCTGCTTTACGTTCGTCCCGTACGCCGTTGGACGCCGGCTCCTCGACGGCGGCCGGACAAGGATGGAGCTGTTGGGGGCCTACCCTAACATCGCGAGCGGACCGCCTGCCTATGCCGACGAGGCGAGAAGACACTCCCACCGACCCTGCCGAAGGCGCTTCACGCTGCCCTCCGACATTAAAGTGCTTAGATATTGCTAGGCTGTGAGGCGTGGTATCGGATCCGCAAAGCCCCACAGCGCTCGTTGCAGGTTTACCCGGAAGCGGACGTTCCGCATCCAACTCCACACGGATGCAAAAAGGGATCTAGGAGGCACCCGACAGTGGATATTCTCTGCGTCATTTCAGTGATCTGGGTCAGTTAATCTTGCTCACTGGCAGGCGGTTCGTAGGATGAAGGATTGTTGCGGCGATCCATGACCTCATGGTTTAACTGAAAAACTCTAGGGACGGCAGATCGATCGGATATTCTAGGCCGACTTGCTGGTCTGACGGTTGTCGAGCTTGCGCAATTCGGTGGCGATGTCCTGGAGACTGGAATCACCCTTGCGCAAAACGCGATCGGCTTCTGATAACCGGTCCCGCTCCTCGGCCGTGACGTCCCGGGCGCTGAGGACCACTACCGGCACGTCGGCGCAACCCGGCAATCTTCGCAAGCGGTCAAGGAACGAGAACCCGTCCATCACCGGCATGGTGAGATCGAGAAGGACGAGGCGCGGCACGCCAAGCCCGACCTGCTCGAGCGCCTCGCGGCCGTCGCCGGCCTCGCGGACGCTCCAGCCGTTGCGTTCAAGGGCGGTCCGTAGGCGGTGCCGCATGTCCGCGTCGTCATCGACCACGAGGACGTCGCCGTCCGCTGCCCGGAACTGATCCAGGATCGTCCGGAGGCGCGCCCAGTCCACCGGCTTCGGCACCGCCTCGATGGCACCGAGCGAGGCGCTGAGCGTCGCGTCGGCAACGAAGCTCACCATCACCACCGGGATGCCGGCAGTCTCAGGATCCGACTTGAGAGCGGCGAGCACCGACCAGCCGTCCATCTCGGGCATCATGACGTCGAGGAGGATGGCGCGGGGCTTGAGCGACTGGGCGAGGTTGAGGCCGGTGCGCCCGTCCGCCGCCGTGCGCACGGAAAAGCGCTGGCGTTCGAGGAAGCGGGTCATGAGCTCGCGCTGGGATGCCTCGTCGTCGATCACCAGCACCAAGTCATCCATGCGTTCGCCGTTCTCCGGTACGGCATCCGGCGCGACATCGACCGTCCGGTCCGGTGCCACCGCCGGCACGCGCAGGGTGAAGCTCGTTCCCTCGCCCTCGACGCTCGTCACGGAGATGTCGCCGCCGAGCAACTGGGCGAAGGCGCGGCTTAGAGCCAATCCAAGACCGGTGCCGCCATAGTTGCGTGTGGTGCTCTCGTCGGCCTGCGTGAAGCGCTCGAACAGGCGCCCGACCTGCTCCGGGTTCATGCCGATGCCCGTATCCCGCACCGTGAACTGGAGCCAGCCGCCGCGGATACCCGCCTCGCGCCCGGCTTCCAGCGTGATGGTGCCGCCCTCGGTGAACTTGGCGGCGTTCGAGAGCAGGTTGAACAGGCACTGGCGCAGCTTCACCGCGTCCGTTCGGGCTCGGCCGACGCCATCGGCCACGTCGAGCACGAGGACGTTTCCCTTCTTTCCGACGAGCGCCTCGACGGTGGCGGCCGCGTCCGTGACGAAGGCGGCGACGTCGATGTCCTCGGGGTAGAGCTCCATCTTCTCCGCCTCGACCTTCGACAGGTCGAGCACGTCGTTGATCAGGCCGAGGAGGTGCTGGGCGTTCGATTTGATTTTTCCGAGATCCTTGAGGAGGCTCTCCTGACCGAGCTCCTCCGCCTCTTCCTCGAGCATCTCGGAGTAGCCGATTACGGCCGAAAGCGGCGTGCGCAGCTCATGGCTCATGTTGGCCAGGAACCGGCTCTTCGCCCGGCTGTGCTCCTCGGCCGCGTCCCGCGCCTCCTTGAGCGCCACCTCGAACGCGTGCCGCTCGGTGATGTCCTCATGGACGCCCACCCACTCCCGGATCGCGTCGTCGGCATCGCGCACCGGCACTGCCCTTGCCACGTAGCGGCGCCAGCCCGCCTGGGCGGTGCGCACGCGATGCTCGACCGTGTAAGGGGCCTCGGCTCGCAATGCGTCGGTCCAGGTCGCGATCGTCGCCGGGAGATCCTCGGGATGGATCGCCTTCGCCCAGCCCGCGCCCATGTACTGCTCTGGGGTGTGCCCGGTGATCTCCGCCCACCCTGCTTGCTCCTCGACGAAATGCCCGGCGGCGTCGGTCGTCCACATCACGCCGTTGACGGCCCTGACGGCGGATCGGAAGCGCGCCTCGCTGACGTGCAGGCGTCGCTGCACCCGACGCTGGTCGAGCGAGGAAGCGATCATCGCCAGGAACAGGATGAGGAAGGTAACGCCGGCGACCGCCAGGGCGAGGTCGCGTTGGCCCGCCGCCAGGGTGGCTACGTGGGCCGCATGGGCGCCGCTCTCCTGCGCGGTGAAGGTCGCCGCGGCCATCCCGGTGTAGTGCATCCCAGCGACTGCAAGCCCCATCACGCAGGCGGCGGCGAGTTTCTGCCAGGGCCGATTGCGGCGGAAGGTAAGCCACAGGGCTGCGGTCGCAGCCGTGACCGCGATGGCGACCGAGACCGCCACCACAGCCGGGTTGTAGGCAAGGTTGCCCGGCACGCGCATCGCCGCCATGCCGGTGTAGTGCATCGCCGCCACGCCAAGGCCCATGAGCGGGCCCGCGACCAGCAACGAGCCCGCACCCGTTCCCCGGCGTGCAACCCAGGCAAAGGCGCCGGCCGTGACACCCACCGCGATCAGCAGTGACAGGACCGTCAGTCCGAGATCGTAGGCCGCCGCCATTCCCATCTCGAAGGCGAGCATGCCGACGAAGTGCATCGACCAGATGCCACCGCCCATCGCCACCGCCGCGCCAGCGCCCCAGGCCCAGCGCGCACCGGCGTCCGGACGCCGGACGCGGGCACCGAGGTCCAGCGCCGCATAGGACGCGAACACCGCGATGACGATGGACAGCGTGACGAGTAGCGGGTTGTATCCGGTATGGGCCATAGGATGTCCGGTGGGGGCACGGGGTCCGTAGCACCGAAAGGCAGCGTTCCTGGGACAATCTTTCGGCCCGGAAGCGCAAGACCTTGCGAGCCGTCAGCGCGATGGCTCTCGGAGGATCAGGCCGGGCTTGGCGAAACCACCGAACGTAGTAGCCTAGTGAGGTCGTCGAGACCGACCTGGCCCTTTCTGAGGACCTTGTCGGCCCGTCCGGCCAGACGCCGCCGGTCGTTCACGTCGACGTCCTTGGCCGTCAGCACGACGACCGGGATCGAACCCCATTCCGGCTTGGCCCGCAGGGTGGCGAGGAACGCGAAGCCATCCATCTCCGGCATCATCAAATCGAGAAGGATGAGGCAGGGTTGCACTGTCGCGACGACCCCGAGCCCGACCTTGCCGTTCTCGGCCGTGACGACCCGCCAGCCATCCCGGGTGAGGTGGGTCGACATACGATCCCGTGTGTCGGCATCGTCATCGATGACCAGTAGCGGGCCTTCGTGGTCCCGGGGTCGGAAGCGGTCCATCACCCCCTGAAGCTCGTCCCAGTCCACCGGCTTCTGCAGGTAGTCGGTGGCTCCGAGGGAGAAGGCTAGGTTCTGCTCGTCCAGCACTGTGACCATGACTACGGGGGTGTTGCCGAGTTCTGGATCTCCCCTGAGTTCTCGTAATACCGACCAGCCGTCCAGCTGCGGCATGGTCACGTCGAGCAGGATAACCCGGGGCCTCAGGGTCCGCGCAATCTCCAGGCCCTCCCGCCCGTCGACGGCGGCGACGGCCTTGAACCCGTCGCGTTCGAGGAAGCGGGTGAGGAGATCACGCGGCGCCGGATCATCATCGACGACAAGGACGACGTCCTTGCCGCACACATCGTCGGATAGAGGCATCCCGACATCCGCTTCCATTGCCGGCTGGTCGTTGGTGCCAGCGATGCGGGCCGGGACCGAGATGGTGAAGGTGGTTCCTCGACCCTCCTCGCTCGCCACCTTGATATCGCCGCCCAGCATGGATGCGAACGCCTGGGTGATGGACAGCCCGAGGCCGGTGCCGCCAAACTTCCGCGTCGTCGAGGCATCCGCTTGGGTGAAGCGCTCGAACAGGCGCGCCTGCTGGTCCGGGCTCATGCCGATCCCGGTGTCGCTCACCTGGAAGGTCAGCCAACTCTCACCGTCGCGTTCGCCCCGTTCGGCCTTCAGGGCGATCCGGCCACCTTCCGTGAACTTGGCGGCGTTGCTCAAGAGGTTGATCAGGCACTGGCGCAGTTTGGTCACGTCGGAACGCGCTTCGCCGAGGTCATCGGCGAGGTCCAGCGTGAGGACGTTCACTTTTGCGGCGACGAGGGATTCGATCGTCGAGGCGACGTCGCGGACGATCGCGTCGATGGCGAAGTCCTCGACGTAGGTCTCCATCCGCTCCGCCTCGATCTTCGACAGGTCGAGCACGTCATTAATGAGGCCGAGGAGGTGGCGCGCGTTCGCCTCGATCTTGCGCATGTCGGGAAGCAGGTCGTCGTGGCCGCCGTCCTCCATCTCCTCCTGCAGCATCTCCGAGTAGCCGATCACTGCCGAGAGCGGGGTGCGCAGCTCATGGCTCATGTTGGCGAGGAACTCGCTTTTGGCCCGGTTTGCCTCCTCGGCAGCCTCCTTGGCGGCGGCCAACTGGAGCTCGCTCCGCTTGCGCCCGTCGATGTCAGTGACGACGACGACGGCACCGACGCGGTGACCATCAACGTCGAGCATCTGCGCCGCCGAGAACCCGACCCAGGCACGGCTGCCGTCGCCGCGGCGGTAGTCGATTTCAAGATCCGCGCGCGACTCGCCGGCATGCACCACGCGGTCGAGGGGCCAATCCCCGGGCTCGACCTGGCATCCGTCAGAATGGAACCCGACCCAGCGGTCCTTCCGGTCGGCGGACGTATCTGAGACCACATCATGCCCGAGGATCACGGTGGCCCGGGCGTTGTGCCCGACGATGCGGCCCGTCGGAGCCTCGGCGATCAGGACACCGACGGGCAGCGTCTCCATCACCGTGCGGAGGGTGGCCTCGCCGGCCCGCATCCCACGGCGCGCCTCCGCCTCGCCCGCTTCCGCCAACCCGGCCGGAATGGTGCCGGCGAACAGGGTGGCGACGTGGAGGTCGAGGCCGGTGAAGGCATCGGGACGACTGGACTGTAGCTTCAGGACACCGACGGCGGCGTCCCCACGGAGGATCGGGACACAGACTGCCGAGCGTGCGTTGAGCGGGCCGACGAGGTCGCGGCGGACGCGAGGGTCAACGAGGAGGTCCGGACACAGCACCGGCTTGGCGGTCGCCAAGCAATGGCCCGAGAGGCTGCCGTCGATGGGGATGCGCAGCCCGACGTGGGGTTCGAGCGCACCGCGTGCCGAGCGATAGACGAGGTCGTCGCCCTCACGGAGCTCGATCACTGCGCCCTCGGCTTGGCAGACCGCCGCCATGACACCGCCGACGAGGGTATCGAGGATCACGCCACGGTCCCCTGCCGCCCGAGTCACGCTGGCCTGGGCGGCGATCAGGGCATTCTGCTGCGCGATCAACGCCGCCTGGCCGGAAAGCAGTCCCTCGCGCTCGGCGACCGAGCGGCGCAGTTCCATCTGGGACATGACTTGCCCGGCGAGCGCGCGTAGGGCTACCGCCTGCCGATCCGTGAGGCCCTCCGGGCGGGGCGCGAGGTCGATCACGCACAGGCTGCCGAGACGCTCGCCGTCGGCCGCCTCCAGCGGCGCCCCGGCGTAGAAGCGCAGGTACGGTTCGCCCGTGACGAGGGGATTGTCTCTGGTACGGGAGTCCAGCGACAGGTCGGCGATTACGAGCAGGTCCGGGGAGCCGAGGACATGCGCGCAGACCGACTTGTCCAGGGAGGTCTCGCAAGGCGCGAAGCCCGACCGCGCCTTGAACCATTGGCGGTCGCCGGCGACCAGGCTGACCAGGGCGACCGGGACAGAGCAGGTCATTCGGGCCAGCTCGACGATGTCGTCGAACCCTTTCTCGGGGGGCGTATCGAGGATGCCGTACCCTCGGAGTGCGTCCAGGCGACGGGCATCGCCGACTTCGGGTGGGAGCGTATCGTCGGTCATGTGCGGCTCGCTCATGGGAACGGATGGGCTCGCCGACGCAAGGCCGTGGGATGACGCGATGCGGTGTTCGGGTGCCCTCGACAACACGGTGACCGTGCGGTGGTTGCCCGCCCGTCTCGGTCACGTCTTCGAGTGGTCCCTGATTGGCGTCTGTTCCGGAGCGACGGGTCACGCCCTGGGGCAGCCGCCGGGGATCAGTCCCTCTCGATGACCGAGACCTTCCCATCCCGCTCGACGATGGCAACGGCGACCTGATCCATGTCATCGAGGCCCTGTTGGCGGGCGGCGGTGCGCACGTCGGCCTGCTGCATCCGCAGGCGCCGCATCTGGGTCTCGTCCCAGTCGCCGTCTCGGTAGACGACGATGGGCGTGCCGTCGCAGATACGCTCGAACCAGACGTAGCGCAGCTTCAGCCACGAGACGGCCACGTGCATGAGGCCGACGGTGAAGATCGCGCTCATCGCGCCGACGAACGACTTGTCGTCGCCGAGCACCGCGCTGACGCTCATACCGCCGAACAGGAACAGCACCACCATGTCGATGGGGGCCTGCTGGCTCGCGGTCCGGCGTCCGATGAGGCGGATGACGAAGAGAACGACGAGGTAGGCGGCCGCGGCCTTGAAGACGGTGCTCATGCCTACGGCACCGAATACTGCGACCAGGGCAGGGTCTCGCCTGCATCCAGCCGTGCCCAGAGATGGATGCTGCCGCGGAAGCCGGGCGAGCCCGCGAACAGGATGGTGACGCGTTCCTGACCCTTCACGACGGGGAACTCCATGCGGATGCTGTCGGCGCCGGCTTCCCAGACAGAAGGACGCGGGATGATGCTCTCCAACCCAAAATGATCGGCCAGCCCCTTTGCCATGGTCACGGCGACCTTATCGCCGCCGGGCGGGACGCGGGTGTCGAACTGGACCTTGGTCGGGGCACCGAAGCGGACCACCGGCTCGTAGCGGAGCTTGATCGAGGCATCGGCGTTGGCAGCCTCGCGCTCGCTGAACAGCCCCTGCCCGAACGTTCCGAGGACGGAGGCGCCCACGAATGCGACCATGGCCCAACGGCCGATGATCTCGGCACGCCGCCAACGTCCCTCGAACGCCGGGTAGAAGCCGCGCGCGATCTCCTCGCGCATCGGCGGGTCGGGATGGATGACGTCCAAGATATTTTCCTTGGGCAGGGATCTGGGCGGAACCGCCCGGGACGGGAGCCAAGTCGTCGGACCTGCCGTTGGCTCCCTGCAGGTGCGGCGTTATCTGGGATGACGCGGGAACGTGATCGCTCCTTCGGATCGGCAAACCGGATCACGACCGCCGGATTGCGGCTGCGATCCGGCTCGGTCTCTCAGGCGGCGAGCGGTTTGGCCGTCCGAATCTTCCCATAGAGCTCGACGTGGATCTCGTGTCGAATGCCGTCCTTGGCGCCTACGATCTCGAAGTGCTTCGGCTTGCGTTGAGGCTCTCCCTCGACGGCGTAGCCCTCGGCCTTGACCGCCGCGAGGACCGCCGCCGGATCGGCCGGGGTCTGGTTCGCCTTTTCCGTGTGAAGCTTCCGCGGCCACGCGATCTCGCAGACGGTGCCGTCCTTGAGGGTGATGAGCGTCACTTTGATTTCCGAGGGCTTGGGCTCGCCCGTGATCGTAACTGTGTCGCCATGGGCGATTGCGATGACCTCGGCGCCCTTCGGCCCAAGGTCGGCGAGGATGCGTCCTTCCTTGCCATCGATGGCGAAGCGGTGGCCGAAGACGGCCCAGACGGTGCCGGTGATGGTCTGCATGTCGTTCATGTCGAGTCTTCCTCGGGTGTCGTTTGCCGGCCTGGGCCACGGGATGCCCGGTGTACCTGGACGGGGCCAGTTCCTGGCGATGCCGGTGGAGACTGGCATCGGCCCCTGTCGGGGTTGACGGCTCTCTAGGGCCAGGGTTCGAACTCATCCTGAACCGCGCCGTTCAGCCTCCGTTAAGCGCCGGCGACCCGGCCCGACCGCTCATCGGATCGGGATTGTCATCTCGAAACGGAGTCCGCTGGCGTCGATGGTCCGGCGGAAGCACCCCTGCAGGCTCAGCTCGATGATTTGCCTTGCGTGAACAGTGCCCGCCCCTGTGTGCCGATTGCCGATGAGAACTTGCTGGCGACCTAATCGGCGGGCGGAACCGGGTCTTGATTTTGATATGCCCCGCAAAAGTCAGTCAGAGGGCTTGCGAGAAGGACCATCGCGTTCGCTCGTCCTGAGCGGAGGCAACAAATGTTGCCAACGGGCCGTGCTCGACGACTACGCCGCGGTCGGTGAAATAGATCTGTCGGCTACACCACCGTCAGCTTTTCCGGCGGACTCTGTCAGAAACGGACCAGCGTCTTACGGCCAAAACCTGCCAAATGTCGAACGTCCGCCTCTGAAGTTTGACGCTCAAAAGCAGACTGGCAGAAAACCACCCACCCCGGACGTTGGCCTCTACCTCAACAGCCCGGAAGCGGACCTTCCGAAGGTCGCCAAAGGGTCAAGAGTTCGCGTCAGGATTGATCGGTGGAGCAGCAGCAGTGAAGCCGAGCCACCGCCTCCGTCGACAGCAGCGGCCAGCTCGACGTCGTCGGCACCGGCTCGGACGCGATCACCCTGGCCGCCGGCCTGACCACGGCCGGCAAGTTCACCGCCGACACCACGGAGACCGGAAAGCTCACCGGCGGGGCGGCGTTCACCACGGCCAGCGGCATCTCGGCCCAGCGCTCGGCCCTGATCGACCAGTTCAACAACCTCGGCACGCAGGTCGACCAGGCGGCCAAGGATGCCGGCTTCAACGGCACCAACCTTCTGGCCGGCGACAACCTGACCATCGCCTTCAACGAGAAGACCGGCTCGGCTCGATCCAAGCTCAGCGCCCAGGGCACCGCCCTGTCGGCGGCCGGCCTCGGGCTCGGCAGCTTCGTGGATTCGGCGACTGCCCAGGGCGGGGCGAACTTCGGCGTGCAGAACAACGCCGACCTCGCCAAGGCGTCGGACGCGCTGACCAACGCGCTGACCAGCCTGAAGTCGCTGAGCTCGACCCTGGGCTCGAACCTCTAGGGTTCAGACGCGGCAGGACTTCACCAAGCAGATGGTCGACGGGCTCGACACCGGAGCGGCGAACCTCACGGATGCGGACATGAACGAGGAGGCCGCGCGCTCGCAGGCGCTGTCGACGCGCCAGTCCCTAGCGATCTCGGCGCTGTCGCTGGCCAACGCCGCCAACCAGGGCATCCTCCAGCTCCTGCGCTGAGCCGGGACTGGCCGGCGCGGCCGTGCCGTCGCGCCGGCTGCCACGTGAGAGGGCGCCCAGGCGGTCGGGGGGGCGCAACATACGACGGTGCGCCGATACCGGCGATCTCGTGGGTTATGACGTCGCCATCACCGTCGTAGGACTCCATGCGACGTCCGGAGGCCCGACCGTGTGCTCGCACGCCCGAGGCAGCTGAGGAAGCGGCCACGCCAATAATAAGGCCCGCCGTGGAGACGAGCCCGACATCGGCACCGAGCACGGCGGCACGCAGCCAGCCGATGCGGTTGACGAGATGGTTTTCCATATGGATTGCGCGCATCGGCTTCAGGGTCTCTCGAGGGGGACGCTCGCCTTTGTCCGGGAGTTCGAGGGTCGGGGGTTCAGCAACAGCAATCGGACCCCGACCCACTCTTCACGAAGTCCCCGTCGGGGAGCACCGGCTTACCGGTCTTCTCGCCCTCAAGCTCGCATTCGGCCTGGAGCCAGAATTCGACCTCGTAGCCATGAGGGCGGCCACGCATGTTCCAGAGCTCAAAGGCTCTGAGACGGATGTCGCCTTCGGTCTGCGTCGTATCGGTGGGCATGCTCTGGTCCTCGCGATGGTCGGGATCGATGGTCATGGGCACCGCCACGCCTATGCCGGAGGCGTCTCCGGCGATGCCCTGTGCAAGGCGGCATGACGCTTACTCATCGCTCCCTGGATCAGGGTCGCGATGGCGTAGCCCATGGCGCCGACGGCCAGGGCGGTTGCCAAGGGCAATGTCAGGCCGCGCTCCTCCCGTCCCGGATGTCCGCCGCGGCTCGACCGTTCGGCCCTGCGGATGCCAGCCCGTCCGCGGTCGAGGGTATCCTGTGCCAGATGGGTCGCCCGCTTGGCGACGTCTTCAACGGCGTCGCTCGCGCGCCAGAAGATCTCGTCGGCGGCACCCTCGATGCGGCGGCCTCCATCGGTGCCGTTATCCTCGTCGTCCGTGGACTGGCGATGCTCGTTGTGGGGCTTCGTCATGGTCGATTTCCTTTTTTGGAGGTCGGAATCCCTGCCGGGCCCACGAGGACCGGCAGGGGCTTCGCGTCGCTCAGACGACGCTGATGCGGTTCTCGACCGCGGTGGTGCCAGGGGAGGCCCACGCGGCCCCCATCGCCTCCCTGCGCTCCTGCATGGTGCGCACGGTCCCGCCGAGGTAGACGGTCCCGCCATCCGCCTTGACGGTCACGGTCTTCGGATCGAACAGCCAAGAGCGATCCAGCGCCTCGCTGATGCTGTCGCTGACGGCCTCGACGTCGACCTGGGGCTTGACCACGATCCGGTTGTTCACGGCGACGACACCGGACAACTGCCGAAGCTCGCGCTCGGCGACCTCGGACTGGAAGCGATGGTCGACGTCGCCGGTCAGGATGACGGTCCCCTTCGAGACCTTCACCATGACGCGATCCGGAGGGACGGCGACGTTCCAGGCGAGACGGGCGATGGCGGTCGCGGCGATGTCCTCGTCGGACCGCTTGCGGGCGTAGGGCACCACGACCTCGATCTCCTGCACGAGGGCCCTGACGCCCCTGACGCGGCATGCGGCGGCCTCGGCAGCGATCTTCTCGTCGTAGGTCCCCACCTGACCGGACAGGGCGACCACGCCGTCCCTGGCCGTGACGCCGATCTCCGAGGAGGTCACCGCCGGATCCCAGATGAGTTCGGCCGTGACGCGGTGTTGCAGGCTGGTGTCGTG
Organism: Methylobacterium sp. WL6; assembly: GCF_008040095.1. NCBI lineage: Bacteria > Pseudomonadati > Pseudomonadota > Alphaproteobacteria > Hyphomicrobiales > Methylobacteriaceae > Methylobacterium > Methylobacterium sp. WL6. Next base: position 19,327 of record NZ_VRVH01000018.1, read on the forward strand.
GGACATGACGGTCTCCTTGGGGGCTGCCGGGATCGCCGATGCGCGGAAGGGCTCGGCGACCCCGCCCGATGCGAGGCTGTCCGGCGACGACGTCGAAACGCGTCCCGGCATCCGGTGAACGCTAGGTGGCGGAACCGGAGCAGTCCTTGATCCAGCGCAAGGATCAGGCATCACCGGAATTGTTCATGACCGAACGAGCGGCTCGGGCGGCGAGCACGGGTCCACCGAGAACACCGGGGTTGATCTCGATCAAAGACCGGGCCCGACAACGCGGCCATCCCTGGGTCGTGGTCGGCCGTAACAGGGCGCGACCGGAAATCAGGGGTCCATCGGTCATGAGCACGTACGTCGCATCGTTGACCAATGTCGCCGTCACGCGAGCGACGCCGACTGCGGCATCGCTCGATCCATTGACGGAGAGCCTGCGGATGCTGGGGGTCGCCGTCCTCGGATCGGCAACCGCCGTCTGCCTGATGTGGCCCGTATCCTGAGCGACGTCCCGGTCGCCGCCCTATCGTCGAGCCGACCCGCCGCCTGGACCTTCCGCGTCGATGGGGGCCTGCCGGCCTCGCTTCTCGGATGCGTCCGGCGCGAGGCGCGTCATGGCATCAGCCGAACCCGGAGCCATCCCATGTCCATTCGCCTTCCCGTATCCGCGCTGCTCATGACCGGCCTCCTACAGGTCGCGGCGGCGGCCACGGATGGACAGGTCCAACGTGGCAAGACCTTCGTCGGCGCGAACTGCGCCACCTGCCATGCCGTCGGCCGGATCGGGGAAAGCCCCCTGGCCGTCGCACCCGCATTCCGGGAACTCCATACGAAGTATCCGGTCGAGGACCTCGGCGAGGCCCTGGCGGAGGGTATCACCACGGGGCATCCGACCATGCCCCAGTTCGAGCTCGAGCCCGACCAGATCACGGACGTGTTGGCCTACCTGAAGTCCCTGGAGCAATGACCGTCCTGCCATGGAGGCTTCCAACCTGCATCCCTAGGAAGCGGACATCGAAAACCCGTCAGGGACGCCTCGCCTTCTCGGCGCCGGCACCGACCGCCTTGGCGATGGCCTCGATCCGCGTCGACTGGTCGGCCAGCATGCCCTCGAGACGCGCCATCCGGATGCGATCGAGCTTGTCGTGCGAGGCCATGATCTCGACCTCCGCCTTCAGGTTGATCTCGTAGTCGAGACCGGCCGCCATGCGATCCCGCGCCGCCCGGCGGGTTCTGCGACATGAGGATCACCGGCGCCTGAAGAGCGGCGACCATCGACAGGATCAGATTCAGGAAGATGTAGGGGTAGGGGTCGAAGGCGCCGGCGCGGGCCAGGACGACGGTGTTCACGACGACCCACGCGACGAGCATTCCCGTGAAGACCAGGATGAAGCCCCACGAGCCACCCAACTGGGCGACGCGGTCCCCGAGGCGCTCGCCGAAGGTCTGGTGCTCGACGACGACGCGGTTCACGTCCCGGGACACGTACCGCCGCTTGGCGATATGAAGGATCACCCGCCGCTCGCGTTCGGAAAGCCCTTCCAATCCGGCTTCCATCAACTGCCGGGCCAGCTGGGTGACCGCACCGTCGACCGGCGGCTTACCGCCGTCATCGGCATTTCGCGGGAGGGATCATGCCGCTCGTCGGGGCGTGCTCGGTCATCAGTGGCCCAGGAAGCTGCAGACGGGGCAACGGCGCAGGACATCCCGGGTGACGCCGCGAGGACGGCCTCCCGCAAGCGCCCATGACCGTAGGCTCCCATGACGATCAGGTTGGTTGCGCCCTCGGACGCCAGGTCGAGCAGGGCTTCCGGGTCGCCTGCGAGATCGACGGACACCATGATGCTCGCGAATGTCATGGACGGGACGGCTCGCTCGGCTGCGGGAAACCGGACGATGCCCGTCCGCCGAGGTGCCGGCTTTGACCCAACGCAAGGGCGGGGCCGGAAATCGTACCGGGCCATCGTCGGCGGACGACGATGCCTGGCCTTTCGCCGCCCGGAACGGGTTTGCGCTGGATCAACGATGGATGCCCGGCGAACCGGCATGGTCCTCCCGTCTTCAGGGGAGGTCCACCATGTCGTATGCCAGCATCATCGTCGCCGTGGATCCCGGGGAGCGGACGGCTCCGCGGATCGGTGTGGCCGCGCATCTCGCGCGACGGCTCGATGCACGCCTCATCGGCGTCGCGGCCTGGGCACCGGACTACCCGCGGGGGTTCGGGGAGACGTCCGTGCCGACCGGATACGGGATCGAGGACCTCCGCCAGAAAGCCTTCGGTGAGTTGCACCGGGCGGAAGAGACTTTCCGTCTTGCGGCCCGGCCGGCGGAGCGGATCGAGTGGCGTTCCGAGCTCAGGGAAACGCTCACGTTCCTCGCGGAGCAGTCGCGGGCGGCCGATCTCGTCGTGGTCGGGCGTCAGGGGAAGAACGACCTGCCGCATCACGCGGCCGCCGTCGGACCCGGTGACGCACTGATGACGGTGGGCCGGCCGATCCTCGTCGTGCCGCACGGCGTGGAGCGACTGTCGGCGACCCGCGTGGTGGTGGCCTGGAAGGACACCCCGCAGGGCCGGAGGGCGATCTCCGATGCGATGCCGTTCCTGACGCTCGCCGAACAGGTCCAGGTCGTCCAGGTCGCGGAGGGCACCGACCGGACCGAGTTGGAGGACGTCGTCGCCTATCTCGGCCTGCACGGCGTCAAGGCCGTGGGGGTTCTCAAGGTCCCGAAGGCTGGCGGGACGGCCGAGACCCTGCTCGACGCCGCAGAGATGTTCGGGGCGGACCTGATCGTCAGCGGAGCCTTCGGGTACAGTCGCCTGCGGGAATGGTTCTTCGGCGGCGTGACGCGCACCCTCCTCGACCACAGCCCTGTCTGTTGCCTGATGTCTCACTGAACGCCATCCGGTGGATCGACGTCCGGCGAGGTCGTTGATCCACCGCAAGGACGATGCCGGCCCGGCATCTACGGTGATCCCCGCGCCTGCACGGTCGACGCCCCGCGTTCGACCACGGCGAGAAGGAATTCGAGATGACCTGTCCCCGCGCCGTCGAGGCCCTGACCAAGCAGCGTGACCGTCTCGTCGAGGTGCTCCGCCTGATCGACGACGGGCGGTGGTGGACCGGGGACGACGCCTGCCGGATCGACGAGGACGAGGTCTGCCTGCAGGCCGACGGGATCGGGGCCGCCCTCGACGTGGTCGAGCGTCTCGCCGGCGAGATGGCTGCGGAGGACGGCACCGGCACCGGGTCGCAGCTGGCTCCGAAGGCGACGCATGCCGTCTCGACACCGGGACATCATGTTCACGAAGGCCGCGCCGCGCCGGAAGGCCTCGGTCCGTTCTCTCGGGGCCAGGTCGGTCCCCTGCAAGACGAGATTCATCCGTCGGGAGGATACGAGCAGCGGGCCCGGCGGCTTTCCGGCGACGTCCCGAAGCTGGCCTGATCAATAATAAGCGCCGCACCCTGGGCCATCTCGCCGTGGCGATCCGACGGGAGCCGGAGGATACTCGGGACCGGATCGCGGGTGTCATCCGCGAGGTCGCGGAACGCCTCGAACGGGACCTCCCGACCGAACAGGCTGACCCGAAGGCGTATCCGGCTCGGTTCGGGCGGAGGCGCGTCGCGGCTCGCAGGGAAAGCCCCTTCATCGCGTGAGGAATGCCGGTACCTGACGTCCGATTTCCCTCAGGGCATGCGCTGTCGATCGTCCTTTCGTGAGCGACCGACGGTACTTCGAGGTGGTCCGGACGATGTCGAGGGCGGCGACGACCGCGATACCAACACCGAGGACGAACGGCATCGAGATCGCGGGCTCGGCCATCGGCGGTCGACTGACGGCGCCCATTGGTAGGAGAGCCCGTTGAAGCATCCAGGGCGAGACGGCGACCCAGGCACCCAGCACACTGGATGCCCACCGCGTCCAGGGCTCTGGTTCGGGCCCGTCGAGGAAGGCCAAGCCCATGACGGCAAACCCGCATGCGAAGGCGTTCAGTGCGGCGGGGGAGTTCCCGGTCTCCAAGAACAGGAACGGAGTGAGGACCACGAGCGCCCCCAGCACCGCCGAGATGCCGTCGAGCATGGCCCCGACGTCGCTCCCATCGTCCGGGAACCTTCGAGTTCTCCCGCCCATGTCACCCGTTCCTCGTGGGCCGATCACGGTCGCGAGCGAGGTCCGCCCATCGAGGTGCCAGCTGGGAACGAGCCTACGGCGGGAACGCGGGCGGTATCCTTGATCCAGCGCAAGGCTTCGTCCCGAGCCCCGATCTAGGGTCTTCGCGTCCCCCTCGTTCGCTCGCAGGACGCGTCCCCGCACCAGGAGCTCTCGATGTCGCGAACGACCATGGAAGAACGTGCTTTCCGGGCGGGCATCACGAAACCGCGGTCAGCCGCGAATGCCGGAGAGATCTCGAAATGGTGGACGCGGCAATCGCCAAAGGCGATCCAAAAGACCTCTCGGTGGCGCTGCCTGCAGGTGGACGATCCGATCCTTCGCCGCCGGCCGAGCTCAAGCTCCTGTTCCTCCTTTCCTGGGTGCTCTGCGCGGTCTTCTACTTCTTCCAGTACGCGGTGCGGTCTGCGCCCGGGGTGATGCAGGCGGAACTGACCTCGGCCTGGGGTGCCAATCACATCGGGACGATGATCTCGGCCTATTACGTCGCCTACGCGGTGATGGCCCTGGTCGCAGGCGTCCTGCTGGACCGGTACGGCGCCCACCGGACCATCCCGTACGGCATCGCCGTCGTCGGCCTCGGATGTCTCGTGTTCGCGCAGGGCAGCGAGGCGGCCGGCATGATCGGCTTCGTGCTTCAGGCGACCGGGGCGATCTTCGCCTTCGTCGGTTCGTCCTACGTGGCGGCCCGGTACCTGCCGACGCGCATGCTGGCGCTGTTCATCGGCCTCACGCAATGCCTGGGCATGGCCGGCGCGGCGTTCGGATCGAAGCCCGTCCACATGGCCATCGACCCGGCCGGCGGCTTCAACGTCCCCTGGCAGCATGTCTGGGTCACCTTCGCCGCGATGGGCTTTGTCTTGGCCCTCGCGACTTGGTTCGTGATGCCGCGCGAGACCGGCGACAGCCCGAGCCACCATGCCGAGTTCTCGGTCTCCGCCCTGCTCCATCCGTTCAAGGTTATCTTCGGTAATCCGCAGAGCTGGCTCGCCGGCATCGTCGGGGGCCTTCTGTTCCTGCCCACCACCATCGGTGCCCTGGTCTGGGCCACGTCGTTCCTCCATGCCGGCGAGAACCTGTCGATGGCGGACGCCGCGTCGGACGCGGCCATGGTGCCCATCGGCTGGGTCCTCGGGTGTCCGCTCCTCGGATACGTCTCGGACAGGCTCGGCCGGCGTAAGCCGGTGCTGCTGGGCGGCGCCCTGCTGATGCTCGCCGCGGGCCTGACGGCCATCTACGTCCCGGTGGGCACGCTGCCGCGCTACTCCGTGGCCCTCGTCCTCGGCATCGCGTCCGGGGCGGCGATGATCCCCTTCTCGATGATGAAGGAGACAAACCCGTCGGAGGTGAAGGGCACCGCGGCCGGGGTGATGAACTTCCTCGTCTTCGTGACGACGGGGATCATGTCGCCGTTCATCTCGCACCTGATGCAACCGCGGCAGGGCGTCCCCTTGACCCTGGCTGACTTCCAGACCGCCTTCCTGCCCCTGGTGGGCGGCGTCGTCCTGGCCTTGGTCCTCGCCCTGTTCCTCCGGGAGACCGGCACGGCCGAGCAGGGACCCCTCGCGCAGGACGGCACGAAGCCTTTCGTCTCAGTCCTGGCGCCCGCCTGAGCGGCTTCGACCCAAATGCCTTCTCCTCGAACGCCCTCACGCCCAAGGATGACCACATGGATGTCGCGGTCTTCAGCACCAAGCCGTACGACCAGCGCTTCCTCGACGCGGCGGTCGCGGGCCGCCACGCCCTGACCTACATCGATGCGCGGCTCGACCGGACCACGGCGGTCCTCGCCGGCAAGGCCCAGGTCGTCTGTGCGTTCGTCAACGACGCGGTCGACACCGCCGCCCTCAATGTGTTCGCGCAACTCGGTGTGCGCCTCGTCGTCCTGCGGTCCGCAGGGTTCAACAACGTCGACCTCGCCGCCGCCAAGCATCACGGCATCCGCGTCGCCCGGGTCCCGGCCTACTCCCCCGAGGCCGTTTCCGAGCACGCCGTGGCGCTGATGCTGTCCCTCGACCGGCACATCCACCGCGCCTACGCCCGGGTCCGGGACGGCAACTTCGCTCTCGATGGCCTGCTCGGGTTCAACCTGTATGGCCGCACAGTGGGAATCGTGGGAACCGGCCGGATCGGCCAGGGCGTCGCCAGGATCATGCTGGGCTTCGGCTGCAAGGTCCTGGGATACGACGTCGAGCCGAGCCCGGCCTGCGAGGCCATGGGCGTCGTCTACCGCCCGCTCCAGGACCTGCTCGCCACCTCGGACATCATCTCCCTGCACTGCCCCCTGACGCCCGAGACGCACCATCTCATCGATGCGGCCGCCATCGGCGTGATGAAGCGCGGCGTGATGCTGATCAACACCAGCCGCGGCGCCATCATCGATACCAAGGCCGTCGTTGCCGGCCTGAACGAGGGTCGGATCGGACACCTCGGCCTCGACGTCTACGAGGAGGAGGAAGAGCTTTTCTTCGAGGACAAGTCCGACGCGGTGATCCGGGACGACGTCTTCGAGCGCCTGCTGATGTTCTCGAACGTGCTCGTCACTGGGCATCAGGGCTTCTTCACGGTCGAGGCGATGACGGCCATCGCCGAGACGACCGTCGCCAACATCGACGCGTTCGAACGGACGGGACGACCGGTCCACGAGGTCCTCTGACCCCGCGGGGGCGCGTACCCTCACCGATGGAGAACACCACGCTGCCCCACGTCACCCTGACATTCGCCCGCGGACCGGATTTTCCCAGTGGAAGCGTCGACCGCCGCTACGAGATCGACGCGCCCCTCGACGCCAGGGGAGAGCTCGATCCGGTGCTCTGGCGCAAGATGCGGGACTTTTGCCGCGTCCGCCGGTTCTGGCTCGGGGAGCCGTACCGCGACGGGCGCCTGATCCACCGGCAGGGTGGCTTCGGTGGGGGCAAGTGGCTGATCGACCACGACGACAGGACGACGGATGACGACGAGCCTGGCTACCGGCTGGGCAGCCACCGTTTCGTGGAGGGCGAGTATGTCTCGATCAGCGAAGACGATACGATGCGGACCTTCGGGGTCGCAACGTTCGTCGGTCTTGACGGTGGATCGGGAGCGGGTTCCGACGAGCATGGTCGCCCGCCTGCGTCGTCGAGGGTGCCATGGCCGGGGCCGGCGTCACCCGTAGGTGGCCGCCCCGACGGTCGCGCAGGCGCGATCCTGTTCCCGTGATGCCTCGCCGTAGACGCCTATGGCACCGATGAGGGTGCCATCCCGCCGAAGGGGAATGCCGCCGCGCTCGTGGAACGCCGCGGTTCCCTCGCCTTCGACGACGGAACAATAAAGGTCATCCCCGGGCGGCGGCATGATCTCGCTCGGCTCGCCCGAGATGGCCGAGGCCACGGCCTTCCCGATGGCCCCGCGGGCGCTCATGCAGCCAGCGCCGTCCATTTTCGAGAAGGCGACGAGACGGCCCTGTGGGCCACAGACCGCGACGCTCACGGTGATCCCGAGCCGGCAGGCCTCGGTGACGGCGCGCCGGACGATTGCGGTCGCCTCCTCCAGCGTCAGGTCGCGGTCGTCGACCATGGAAACGTGGGCATTCATGACCGGTCGTCCCGGGTCAGCATCCCGCGCCCGAGCGCCAGCAGCTGGCTGTCCGTCGCCGCCGAAAGGTCGATGGTCGCAGTCGCCACCACGCGTCCCTGTATCGCGTGGTGATGCTCTCGCAGGCGCTCCGAGAGGACGGCCATCGCGCTGGCCTTGCCGGTCCCGTGGCCGACGATGGCGACGCGTGGCGCTCGTGCGACGGCCTCGGCGATGCGGTCGTAGTAGCCGAGGTCCTCGGGCGCGCGCTGGCCGCGATGGTTGGCCTCCTTTTGGGAGAGATGGTGGATGTAGCCCTTCGGGTCGTAGGGCCGTAGCGTCGTCTCGGTCTCGCCGCCCGCGGTCTCGGGATCGAGGCGATAGATCCGCGCCTCGTGGTGGTCGACGACGATGAGGGCATCGCTCTTCACCGGGGTTGGCGAGGCCTCAAGGATCTCGGTGGAGTAGGGCGACAGCCCGGCATCCTGCATCAGGTGGCGCAGACGCTCGACCTCGCGCGGTTCCATGTCCTTGTCCCGCGGACGGAGGAAGGTCGCGGTCCGGCCGGCCAGGGTGAAGCCCCACGTGTCGTCGCGCTTCTCCTCGGTGCTGCCGATCCTCCCAATGAAGGCCACCACCTCCCGCCATTCCAGGTTGTTGCTGGCAGGGTGGTGGAAGATCCGGCCGAGGAGGGTCCGGTCGTGACCGTGTATCCGGGCATTGATCATCGGATGGGGTTCCTGACGGACTCCGCACCGGGCGACCTGCCCGGTGCGGTGACGGTGGGGGTCGCAGTTCGCTCAGACGACGCGGATGTCGTTGTCGACCGTCGTCGCGCCGGGCGCGCCCCAGGCCGTCCATCCGGCCAACTGTCGGTCGTACCAAGTGTGGACCGTGCCGCCGAGGTGGACGACACCGCCGTGGGCGGTGACGCTGATGGTCTTCGGGTCGTACCAGCTCCGATGAAGCGCCTTGGTGATGTCCGCGCTGATGTCGGTCGCGTTCGGATGCGGGTTGATCGTGATCAGGTTCGTAATGCCGACCACGCCGAGCATCCCGCGGATGTCATGCTCCGCGGCCGCCTTCTGGTACTGCCACTCGACCCTGCCGGTGAGCGTGACCCAACCCTTCTCGACCTTCACCTTCACCGCCTCGTCCGGAACGGAGACGTTCCAATCGAGCCGCTGCACGAGGGCGGCGGCGATCTGGTCGTCGCTTTTCCTGGCCTCGAACGGAAGGCGGACCTCGATCTCCTCGGCGACGGCGCGGACGCCCTTGACGCGTCCGGCGGCCTTCTCGGCGGCGTGCTTCTCCATGTAGTTCTGCACGTGGCCGGTCAGGGTCACGACACCGTCCTTGGCGGTCACGCCGATATGGGCGGCGGTCACGCTCGGCTCCCAGCTGAGCTCGGCGAGGACGTTCGTCTGAAGCGTCTTGTCGATGGTCATGATCTGTTTCCTGGATCGTGGAGGATGCGGACCGTCTCCGGCGATGCCTGGCGAGGCCGGGGCGGAAGGGCGCGTGGCCCGTCGGCTTGGGAACCGCCGCTGGGGAGGGCCGGCGGCAGGACGGTTCCGTCGGTGCCCATGGGACGGACCCTAGTCGCCGGTCCCATGGGGTCCTTGATCCAGCGCAAAGTCCGACGGTGCCGATACGCGCATGCTGGCCATGACGTCGGGGTGGCCAAGACACTCGCCCCGGAAAGGACGGACGACGACAGGATCGATCAGGATCGCGTACGCCGCCTTCGGGGCGCTTCTCGTCGGGACGACGGTCCAGGCGGCGCACGCAGAGGAAACCCGCGCCCTGTCCGACGGCCCGAACATGCCGCGATCCGAGGAGGTGGTGCCGAGCGACATCCGCCCGCAGGATCCACTCGCCACCGGAACGAATCTGAGACCCGATGCGCCGGTATTGAAGCCTCGGTGGTATGACCTCAGGCGGCCGCCTGTCCGCCCCCCCCCGGACCTCTGACGGCATCGCTGCCGAGGCGCGGACGATTGGGAGGACGGCAGGCACCCGACTCACTCCCGGTCGTTCGCCCGTGGGCCCAGGCTCAGTGCGCCGACATCCGGGCGAGGCGCGCCTGGTCAAGGAGGCGCACGCCCCCGGGGACGATCAGGAGGCAGCCGTCCCGGTCGAGGCGCGACAGGGTCCGGCTCACCGTCTCGATGGTCAGGCCGAGGTGGTCGGCGATGTCCAGGCGTCCCATCGGCAGTTCGAGGGTGACCGCGGATAGCCCGATCCGGACGTAGCGTTCCTGGAGCCCCACCAGGAACGCACCGATCTTCTCCTCCGCGGTACGCCGCCCGAGAAGCATCATCATGTCCTTGGCCCGGGACAGTTCCTGTCCGGTGATCTCGTGCAGGTGCATCATCAGGCCGGGATGTCCGCAGATCAGGTCCTTGAACGCCAGCCGTTCGAACCGGCAAGCGGTGACCGAACCGAGTGCGTCCGCGGAGACGGCGAACCGGTCGAGCAGGGAAAGCCCGAGGAAGTCGCCCGGGAACGCGAAGCCGGTGACCTGCCGGCGCCCGTCCGGGAGGATGCGGTACAGGCGCAGCGCCCCCGAGGTGACGTTGAAGACCGAGCAAGCGGGCTCGTCCTGTCCGTACAGGGTCTCTCCGTGCGCGAGCGAAACGCGTCGGCTCAACGGCTCCAGGACATCGCGTTCCACCAGCGGCAGGGCCGCCGAGAGGCTGATGAGGCGGGCCTTTCCGACCCCGTTGCGAAGGAGCGAATTCGGGATGGGCCGGTAGGGTGCGGGAATGACCGTAAGTGGATGGATCGACATGGCTCTGTCCTTCCGGTTCGGTAAGGCTTCGTCGAACGGCCAGGGAGATACGTCGGGTCAGCGACCGCGCCAGCGTTCGGTCGCACGGACGCGCTCCGCATGCCGGGCGAGGTCGAGGAAGTGGTTCCGGGCACCCTCGTCGAGCTTGAAGGCGCGCTGGAGGGCGCCGGCGGCCAATCGGACCGTGACGTCGTCCCAGGCACGACTGTCTTCCGCTCCGTCACGCACGGTCGTGACCGACTTGGCTAGAACGGAAAAGGCGTTGGCTCTGAACATTGTGACCTTTCGGAGCGGGCAATCCAGGTCGGTCTACGCCTAAGTATAACGTGCATGCGGCGTCAGGGTGCGGAACCAAAAGCGCCGACCGGAGACGCAGTTTTGCTTGCATCCCGAGACCAAGGATCTGTGTCCGCCACTCAATCGAACCGCAGGATCTCGCTCAGGATCGCCGTGGCCGAAAAGAGGATGCCGGCCGGGCGGTAATCGATCTCGGCGGTCCCGCCGATCTCGACCGCCAGGGCGCGTTCGATCATACGAGACCCGAAGCCCGCCCTGGTCGGCGGGGCAACGGCCGGTCCCCCCGCCTCCTCCCAGGTGAAACGCAGCCGTTCCAAGCCGTCGACCTCGAGGATGTCCCACGTCAGCAGGACGCTTCCGGCCGCCGTGGACAAGGCTCCGTATTTGACGGCGTTGGTGGCGAGTTCATGGAGGGCCATGGCGAAGGCCAGCGCGACCCGCGAGGCGAACTGGACGCTGGGCCCCCGGCACGTGAAGCGCCCCTCCTGGTCTGTCCCGAATGGGCGCAGCGCGACGCCGACGACCTCGCCCAGGGTCGCCCCCTCCCAGGTGTCGCGGATGAGCACGTCGTGCGCGGCCGACAACGCCAGGATGCGGGCGTCGAGGATGGTCTCGGCCTCTTCCAGGGAGGCGGACCTGCGGAGGGTCTGGCGGACGATGGACTGCACCGTCGCGAGGGTGTTCTTGACCCGGTGGGCCAGTTCCTTCGCCAACAGGTCGCGGTGCGCCTCGACCCTCCTGCGGTCGGTGATGTCGAGCGAGATGCCGGCGATGGTCAGGGCCGTCCCGTCCATTCGGTAGGAGGCATGCCCGCGGGCGTGTATCCAATGGACCGCCCCGTCCGGGTAGGTGATCCGGAATTCGTGGTCGTACTGCGTGTCCCCGGCGATGGCCGCCGAGACCGCTCCCTGCATGCGTCCCCTGTCCTCCGCGTGGACACCCTCGATCCAGGCCTCGTAGGTGAAGGGTGCGAGGGGATCGCGTCCGAAGTTCGCCTTGCATCCCTCCGATGCGTCGAGCGACATCGTCGCGAGGTCGAGGGTCCAGGAACCGATGCGTCCGGCCTCCTGGGTGAAGCGGAGGCGCTCCTCGCTCAGGGCCAACGCGGCCGCATGCGCCTTCGCCTCCGTGGCAAGCCGATCGAGGATCACCACCCCGTGCACGTCCCGGTCGTGGAACACGGCGGGCGGCGAACCAAGGATCGGAGGCGGTTCCACTCTTGTCCGAGGTCTCGCGCGGCGCTGTCCCAACGCGGAAAGGAACGATGTGACGGTCATGTCCGGCCTCGTTTCAGGCGGCTGCGGCGGGTGCGAGCGCGATGTCGAGATGGACCGGGTTGTGAAGGGTGTTCGCCACTGCCGACCATAGAACCGTATGCCTGACGAGCGCCGCGAGTGCCTTTCGGGACGCATCGGCGTCCATCCTCACCGACACCCGGATGCTCTCGAAGCCGATGGTCCTCGGTTGCCGGTCGCCGCCGCCCCAGACCGAGGTCATGTGGATGTCGGCTTCGATGTCGAGTTCCAGCGAGCGGATCCGGATGCCCTGGGCGAGGGCGTTGGCGTGGATACCGATGGAAAGGCATGAGCCGAGGGCCGCGAGCAGGGCCTCGGAGGCGTTCGGGGCGGCGGCCTCGCCGAGCGGGCCCTCGGGCGCGTGCTCCGTCACCGGCTGCGGCGGCAGGTCCCGGATGTAATTGAGCTGGCTCAGCCTTCCTTGCGCGACAGTGTGGCAGCGCAGGGTCCGGACGGCGGTCGGGTCGGCCTTGCTCTGGTCGATCACCGTCTGGAGTTCGCGCTTGTCGATGGGTGTGGCGGCTCCAAGACCTGGTTTGACGGGTGGTGGTGCCATCGAATTCTCCAGGAAGGAAATAGTGGCCAGGAGAATTCTCAGATGGCGAAAATATTTCCTGCGTGGTGATTTCCTGCCATTCAGCATAGGCTCATCCGCGACGAAGTCGGCCACCAAAGCTGACGAGGAGGAATGCGAAAACGGATCGCGGGGAGCACATGCTGGACTGGGACGACCTGAGATTTTTTCTGACGCTCGTCCGGCACGGCAGCCTTTCAAGCGCCGCCAAGGTGCTCCACGTCTCGCAATCGACCGTGGGACGGCGCCTGAACTCGCTGGAGGCGACCCTTGCGGTGCGCCTGCTCAACCGGACCCCCGACGGCTACGTGCCGACGCTGGCCGGGAAGGAAGTCCGCGAGAAGGCCGAGCGTCTGGAAGCCGAGGCCTTGGCCCTTGAGCGGGATGTCACCGGCCGCGACAGCCGTCTGCGGGGGCTGGTGCGGGTGACCTGCGCCGAGACGATGGCTGCGCACCTGCTGGCACCGAGCTTCGCCGGCCTGCACGCCAGGCATCCCGACATCATGATCGAGCTGATCCCCAACCCGAGGGAACTCAGCCTGGCGATGCGCGAGGCGGACATCTCGGTCCGCATGCGGCAGCCCGAGCAGAACGACCTCGTGGTGCGGCGCATCGGCGGCATCGCCTTCGGCCTCTACGCCACGTCGGATTACATCAGGGAACGGGGCGACCTGAACTTCGCCGAGGGCTGCCCGGACCATCACCTGATCACGCAGATGGAGGACAGCCAGGAGATGACGCAGTCGGCTTGGCTGACCGAGATGGCCTCGATGTCCCGTGTCGTCCTGCAGACGAGCAGCCACGAGGCCGCCGTGCAGGCCGCTGCCAGCGGCGGCGGGCTGGCCTGCCTCGCCCGTTTCCGAGGGGACGACGAGCCCAGGCTGATCCGGATGGACGTGCCGACGGAACCGCCCAGCGCCGACATCCTCCTGCTGGTCCACAAGGACAATCGCGACACGCCGAGGATACGGACGGTGCTCACGCACATCACGGAAAGCCTCCAGGCGCTCGCCCAACTCCTCCAGCCACCGGGCGCGAACGAGGAGGACGTGCGGGCCGTCGGCGCCTGACAAGGCGCCTTCACCCACCGACGTGGGCCGGACTTGATCCAGAACAAAGTATCGAGGGGGCCGAAGGGGCAAACCCGGGGATGAACGGGGCGAGCAGTCTTTGGGCGCCCGACAACCCGGAACACGAACATGCAACGGCCAGCCAGATCCATCGCCCTCGGGGCGGTCGTTTCGCTCTCCCTGATGGCTCCGCTCCGGGCCGCCGAGGAGCCGAAGGCCGGACCCATGGCGGAGACGGATGCCAAGCCGGCGCAGGCCTGCCTCGACCACCTCAAGGCCTTCGACGCCCGGATGGAGAAAGACGGCTACTGGCTCGGCGGGTCGGGCTACGGATACGGCTATCCCCTCGGCGGATACTGGTTCGGCGGCTTGGCCGGGAACAACGGCATGGCGATGGGCGCCGCGTCCGCGATGATGGGGTACGCAAACGCCCGTCCCGGATACGAGGTCCGGGTGCTCCTCTCCGCCGCCGACATCCTGGCGCGCCACGGCAGGCAGCAGCCGTGCGAGGACGTGCTGGTCCAGATCCAGGCCAGCTACGACCGGTACAAGACCGGCATTCAGGGCCGGGACCTCCGGGTCGCGAACGCCCTGGGCTTCCGCGAGCAGGAGCTCTCGCTGGCGCGGCCGGTCGTGAGCCGGTCCGTCGCCTTCCGGTCGGACGACCTGCTCGGGAGCGAGGTGCGCACGCCGGCCAACGTGGCGCTCGGCAGCGTGGACGACATCGTCATGGGGCCCGAGGGCGGCGGGATCGCCTACCTCGTCGTCGCTCGCGGCGGCGTCTTCGGCCTCGGCGAACGCCACGTCGCGGTCCCGTGGGACCGGTTCAAGGTCTCGCCCAACCTGAACATCCTCGTCCTCGATACGACCAAGGACGCCATGGACCAGGCTCCGCGTATCGTCGAGGGCCGGTTCGTCAAGGCGGAGCCGTTCGCCCTGCAGACGGCGAAGGCGGATGCCTATTGGGGCGTCGCCTCCAAGACCCCGCAGGTCGATTGAGAACGCCCCCGTCGGCAGGCCCGCCCTGCCGTCTACACCCCACACCACGAATGGATCGCGACATGAGAACGACGACGGTACTGACTGCGACCTTCCTCGCCCTGACGACGATAACGACGGCGATGGCGCAAACGCCGATGGCACCTTCCACGGATGCCGCGGCGACGATGCGGGAGGCCGGGCGCGAGGCGAACGAGGCCGCCGATGCGGCCCGTGAGGCGGCCCGGCTCGCGATGCAGGCCTCGAAGGCGGCGGTGAAGGGTGCCCCGAAGCAATCCGCCGACATGATCGGGAAGCTCGTCACCGACGCCGCGGAGGCCGCCAACCGGGCCGAGACCAAGATCGCCGCGGCCAACAGGGCGGCGGGGGTCTCGGCGAACGCCTCGATGCGCAAGGCCGCCGATTCCGCGCAGAAGTCCGTGGAGGCGACGCAGGCGGCGGTGCGGAAATCACAGGATGCCGTCGCGGCCTCCATCAGCTCCAACATGGCGGCGATGCGTCGGGCGGCGTCCGGAGCGCGTGCGTCCATCGTTCGCGCGGCGACGGCCACCGCGAGCGCCGCCCGCGCCGCCCGCGAGGCGGCCAGGACGACCTGGGACCGCGACATGGCGCAGAGCCAGGTCCGCGGCTGACGAGGGCCGCACGCGGCTGATGGGCACCAATTCGGGGGAAGGACGATGGCGATGAGCAAGATGGCACGGATCTGCGAGGAAGCCGCGCACCAGCATGACCGGGCCGCCGCCCATTACCGGCATTCCGCCAGGCATCTTGCGAACGGCGAGCACGCCGCCGCCGCCAAGGAGCGGGACCTCGCCCTCGACCACTCGGAGAAGGCCCGGATCGGCGAGGTCGGGCTCCGACCCGATGACATCGTCTCCCACGAGCGCACGACGTCCGAGGCCGCCTGGCACTTCATGGGCTAAACGCCCAGGCCACCTTCGGATCCCACGCACCCCGACGAGGAAGCCCCGATGCCCCCGAGTGGCCCGACCCTGCTTTCCCGAACCCGTCACTGGCCCATCTCTCCTCAGGCCGATCGGAACCCGCTTTCGGAGCCGCAAGGCGTGCCAGACTACGGGCCCGGACATCCGCTAGCCGCAGCTTGGCAATAATCACACCGGGCTTCGGAGACTTGGCCATGCCATCCGTTCTGCAAGTCCAAGTGCCATACCATAGGGCGGACGCTTGAACCGGTTCGGATCACGCTCGGGCAGCGCCATACGCCAAACCAAGGCAACCTCCGGCGTCCTGCTCGGCCGTCAGCAGCAGGCAGCAGGCAATGGTGGGGAAGGGCGGACGAGGTCGTAAGCGCAGGATGCTTAAGCAGTCCTGAATGGCGATTCATCGTCGATGAAAGCCAAGACGTCGGTGCGGATCCGAATAGCTCGACTGACAATCGATTTGCTCGAATCAAGCAGCCATGCCTAAGCTTGACCGTCATCACTTGTCACTGCTTGCAGACGGTCGCCGCAAATGCCCGGCACCACGGACGTGCGCACCTTGATGTGCGGCGCACTCACGTCACTCCGCGAGGCAACACGGCGCGCAAAGGTCGACCGGCCGGCCGTGCTGCTACAGCGCCCGACGGAACGCTCGTTCGCACGCACCTGCGAGGTCAACGATCTCTTGATCGAGGGCACGGAGGCGGTGCTGAGCGAGAGCGGCCGCCTGCCGCCGTACCGGGACACGAGCTGAGAACCGTTGCGCCTCGATCCGAAGGGCCACGGCATCACGACGCTCCGACGTCATGACGCTCCAGCATCGCGGCGGATCGATGCGGCGCCTCACACGTGGAAGCCGGACGAAGACCGCCCGGTCCGCACCGTCTCCGCTCTCGGACATTCGGGTTCGACGGTCGCCGGGTTGGCGCTCCTGCCGCTCCCACTCGTTATCGCCATCGGCTCGCTGGTGCTCAACGGCCTCGCGGGCCGGATCGCGTCCAGCCCCCGCCTGATTGCAGGTCCCCTGGCCGTCGCGGCCGGGTTCCCTCTGCTTCTGCGTATCGGCGGACACAACGCCCACGGGTCGACGGTTCTGCCCGGCACCTTCGTCGCGGCACTCGGCATGGCCTATGCCGTGGCACCGCTCACGAGCGCGGCGGTCGGGTCCGTCGACGAACGCTACAGTAGCTTGGCCCAGGGGTTCAACACCGCCGTCGCCCGTGCGGGGGCTCGTGGCCACGAGCTCGATCGGAGGGATCCTCGCCGCCCGTGGCTCTGTGCTGGTCGATGCCTTCGTCGTCGCCGTCGTCGCGAACGTGGTCGCCTACATCGCTGCCGCTGCCGGTCTGATGCCAAAGCGCCCAAACGCCTGAATGCCGCGTCCCGGCCTAGTGCCGTCGGACCGCTCGATCAATTCAGCGCCGACGGCTTCACCCGAGCGGTGCTGTAAGCCGGTTCATGACGTCGCTCAACGCCGCCTGGATCATCTCGCGTTAGGATCACGTGGTGGCGCCCTTCACATTCCGACAGCCTCCGGACGTGACCGTCGACCGGCGTCGCCGCGGTGGTTCGTCAATTCGCTCCACGGACGAAGGCATAGCGACCGACGGAGGCGCCACCGCCGCGATGATGCACGGGCGCTGGTATACGATTGTCCGGCTTCGCGCCGGGCGCACGACGGGCATCGGACGCGTGAGTGGAGGCGGTGCGCAAGGCGCTGCGCAGGCGCAGGACCTCGTCGCGGAGCCTCGCGTTCTCGCGCTCGACTTGCCCCAGCCGCTCGACACCCTCCGGCGGCAGGCCGCCGAGCCGTCGGCGCCAGCGGTAGAACGTACCGATCGAGACGTGCGCGGCGGAGCAGATTTCCGCGATGGCGGTCCCGGCTGCGGCCTCCTTCAGGAGGAACGCCACTTCCTGGTCGGTATGCCGGGATCGACGCATGCGCAGCTTCCCTGTTCGGAGCCGTCCGGTCGCCGCGATGCAAGAGCAGTCCTCGCGGCGCGCTCGACGCCTTGGAATGCCGGATCTCTGCAAGAGCCGGACCGACGCCCAAACGGCAATTTTGACGTTTGGGCACGACCGCGCCCACAGGGCGGGCGCCATGCCGGCCATTTGCGCACGCCGCCGCCATGCCTGCAGTCACTTTGGTCTTCCGCGCACAGCCCCGCGCCCGGACAATCCGACAGCGAGGCAGGGGCATGGGTCCGATGGCAGAATTCACGAGACGGGGCTTGATCGGAACCGCCGCGGCGCTCGCCGCCCCAGCCCTGATTCGCCCAGCTTGGGCGGCAGAGACGGTCAAGCTCGGCTGCCTGTTCTCATCGTCTGGAACGATGGCCAACATCGAGGGGCGGCTCAACTATGTTGTCCGCATGGCCGCAGACCAGCTGAACGCCAAGGGCGGCGTCAACGGGCGCCAGGTCGAGGTCGTCACCTCGGATCCGGCCTCCGATTGGCCGCTCTACGCGCAGATCGGCCGGCAGATGCTGCAACAGGAGAAGGTCGCCGCCCTGTTTGGCTGCTGGACCTCGGTGTCGCGCAAATCCGTGCTGCCGGTGGTGGAGCAGAACGACGGCCTGCTGTTCTATCCGCTCCATTTCGAGGGCGAGGAGAACTCCAAGAACGTCGTCTACGTGAACTCGCCGCCGGCAAGTTCCGTGCTGCCGGCCGTGGATTACCTGATGGGGTCCGAGGGCGTGTCCGCCAAGCGCTTTTTCATGATCGGCTCGGACTACGTCTGGCCGCGGACCATCAACAAGATCCTGAAGGGATACTGGGCGTCCAAGGGCATCGCCGAGAGCGCGTGGCGCGAGGAGTACGTGCCGCTCGGCTTCTCGAACTTTCAGACGCTGGTGAACCAGATCCGCACGTTCGCCGCCCAGCCCGGCGGCCAGCCGATCGTCGTCCTCACTGTCGTCGGCTCCTCGATCCCGGACTTCCTACGCGAGTTCGCCAACCAAGGCATTCTCGCCACCGACGTGCCGATCCTCGGCCTCGACATGGTCGAGGCGGATCTGGAGGGCCTGGATACGACCAAGCTGGTCGGGCATCTCAATTGCTGGGCATACCTTCAGGCCGCCAAGGGTGAACGCAACGCGGCGTTCCTCTCGGATTGGGCGGCCTATGTGAAGGCCAAGAACGTGCCCTTCAGCGCCGACACGGTGATCGATCCGATGGTGTCGGCCTACGACAGCGTCCAGCTTTGGGCGCTGGCGGCCGCGAAGGCGAAGAGCTTCGCGGTGCCCGAGGTGCGCAAGGCCTTTGCGGGGCTCAGCTACGAGGGACCGTCCGGTTACACGCTGACCATGACAGGCGAGAACAACTACGTCTCGCGCGGGATCTTCATCGGCTCGGTCAACGAGAAGCGCGGCTTCGACGTCTTGTGGCAGTCGCCGGATGCCCCCAAGCCTGTGCCGTTCAGCCCGTATGGCTGAGTTGCCGCAACCGGTGTCGTTTCTCGTTCGCGGGGTGCGGGTCGCCCTCGCCTTGATCCTGATGGTGTCCGCTTCGATGGCGCAGGCCGCTGCGGACCCCATCGACCGCTCGGCCCTCGCCAGGGCCGTCTGCAGCGACGGAGCCGGCCTCGCTCGCGGCGCGGAAGATGTTGTCCGATCCGCCGCCACCGCCAGCGCCGACGACCTCGCGTTCTCCGGCTCCATCCTGCGGGCGCTGCTCGACCGACGCCTCGCCTGCGTCGGGGACACGTCGGTCCTGCTCGATCGCCCAGGGGGCAGCGAAGGCCGCGATGCCGCGACCGGCGCGACGCGGTCGGCCGCCGGCGCACACTCGCCGGTCCTCGGCCTGCGCCAACGCGGGCTCGTCGAGACAGGCGCTGGGGTCGTCGCGCTGCTCGCCGGCGCCAGCACTGCCCAGCGTTCGGCCGGACTCGCCACCCTGGAGCGACGGGCCGCAGCGGTGCCCGAGGCCGACACCATCCTGGAGCGCGCCCGCGCCGCCGAGACGGATGCGGTTCTACGCGCCGCGATCGTTCAGGCAATGCAGGCCGCCGCGCTGAACGCCCCCGAGCCCGCGCGCCGCCGGGCGGCCATCGGCGCCATCGCCGACGCCCCGTCGAGCGCCGCACGCTCCCGGCTCGCGAGTTTGCGGACCGATCCGGCCTATGCCGCGGATCCGGCGTTCAAAGCCGCGCTCGATGCGGGGATCGCGCGGGTCGAACGCGCGGTCACCATCGGCGACGGACTCGCGCTCTCCTACAACGCCCTGAGCTTTGCCAGCATCCTGTTTATGGCAGCGGTCGGCCTCGCGATCATCTTCGGGCTGATGGGGGTGATCAACCTCGCCCAGGGCGAGCTCATCATGGTCGGCGCCTATGCCGCCTACGGCGTGCAGGAGGCCTTTCGGATGGTCGCGCCGGGTCTGATCGACCTCTACCTCGTCGCGGCGATTCCCGTCGCGTTCCTGGCATCGGCCGGCGTCGGCATCGTCGTCGAGGCCTTGATCCTACGCCACCTCTACCGAAGGCCGCTGATGAGCCTGCTCGCCACATGGGCGGTGAGCCTGTTCCTGATCAATCTTGTGCGCGTCGTCTTCGGCTCGCAGAACCTACAATTCGGCATGCCGTCCTACGTCAGCGGCGGTGTCCCGCTCTACGCCGACTTCATCGTCACCTGGAACCGGCTCTTCGCCATCGCCTTCGCCGCGGTGACGCTCGCCGCGACGCTGCTGATCCTCAAGCGCACGCCGCTCGGCCTCGACATCCGCGCGGTGACGCAGAACCGCGACATGGCCGGCGCGCTCGGCATTAGGACCCGACGGGTCGACCGCCTCGCCTTCGGTTTCGGCTCAGGGCTCGCTGGGCTCGCGGGAGTGGCCCTATGCCCGATCTACAGCGTCAATCCGGGCATGGGCGCGACCTTCATCGTCGACAGCTTCATGGTGGTGGTCCTGGGCGGCGTCGGCACCGTGGTCGGGACGGTGGTGGCGGCGCTCGGCATCGGCGGGGCCAACGTGCTGATCGAGCCGTTCTACGGGGCGGTCGCGGCCAAGGTGATCGTGCTCGTCGGCATCATCGTGTTCCTCCAACGACGCCCCGAAGGCCTATTCGTTGCGAGGCGTCGGCGATGAGCGGGGCAGCCGAGAGCCTGCCGTCCCCGGTCAATGCACGTCCGCGTCGGCCGGCCGCGTGGCTTCACGAACCGCTCCTCGTCGGCATCCTGCTGCTAATCCTGGCTGCTTGTTTGGTGCTCGTCGGGCTGAAGCCCGCCCCCTACGTCGTCAACACGATCGGGCAACTCGCCGTCTTCGCGATCCTCGCCGTGTCGCTCGACCTCATCTGGGGCTACCTTGGAATCCTCAGCCTCGGTCACGGGCTGTTCTTCGCCATCGGCGGCTACGTCTGCGCCATGCACCTGTTGTCGCACGCGTTCTCCGCGACGGGGGTCGCGCCGGACTTCGTGCAGTTCATGGGCTGGAAGACGCTGCCGGCCTACTGGGCCGGGCTCACCAACGCGCCCTACGCCCTGTTCCTGGCGATGGCGCTGTCGGGGGCCGTCGCCTTCGTCTTCGGCTTCGCCTCGTTCCGCTCGCGGGTGAACGGCGTCTACTTCTCGATCATCAGCCAGGCACTCGTCTACGTCGCCATGTTGCTGATGTTCCGCAACGATACCGGGCTTGGCGGCAACAACGGCATGACCGGCTTCCCGCTGCTGTTCGGATATCCGATGGGCTCGGCGGCCGTGACGACGGGCCTCGCCCTAGCCTCGCTCGGCGCGCTGGCGGCGGTTCTCGTCGGCACCCGCGCGCTGGTGGCGGGGCGGATCGGGCGACGCATGCTGGCGTGCCGCGACGACGAGACCCGGCTGCGCACCCTCGGCTACGGCACGACACGGCTGAAGCTCGGGATCTGGTGCCTCTCGGCGATGATCGCGGCGCTGGCCGGCGTGCTCTACGTGCCGCAGGTCGGCATCATCAACCCGCGGGTGCTCGCCCCCGACCTGTCGATCGAGATCGCGGTCTGGGTGGCGATCGGCGGGATGGGCCGTCTCGGCGGTGCGGTGATCGGCGCGGTTGCAGTCAACGCGCTCAAGTTCTGGCTCAGTGCGGCGATGCCGGAGGCGTGGCCCTTCATCCTGTCGGGGCTGGTGCTCGTGGTGGTGCTGGCATTGCCGAACGGCCTGCTCGACTTCGCCTCCCTCCGCACCAAGCCGACATGGCTGCGCAACGGAGGGGGCCGGTGAGCGCCCTTCTGGTCGACAAGCTCGATGTGGTCTTCGGCCGCTTCCGGGCGCTGACCGCGCTATCGCTCGCCGTCGATGCCGGCGAGGTCCGCGCCGTCATCGGCCCGAACGGGGCCGGCAAGACCACGCTCCTCGACGTGATCTCCGGAATCACCAAGCCCCTCCGCGGCCGGGTGATGCTCGGCGACAGCCTGGACCTCGCCAGGTGCTCCGAGGCTGGGATCGCCAAGGCAGGCGTGCGGCGCAAGTTCCAGAAGCCGAGCGTCTTCCCGGCGCTGACGGTGTACGAAAACCTCGACATCGGCTGCGGCGCTGGGCTCCCGGCATCGGAGCGCGCCGCGCGCATCGGGGCGGTGCTCGGCGAGATCGGCCTCGAACCCCGCGCGCACGCACTCGCCGGGGCACTTGCCCACGGCGAGAAGCAGTGGCTGGAAATCGGCATGGTGCTGGGTTCGAACCCCAGGATCATCCTGCTCGACGAGCCGGTGGCGGGGCTCTCGGACGCGGAGACCGAGCGCACCGCCGCGCTGATCCGCGCGCTGCGAAGGCCCGACCGGGCCATCGTGGTGATCGAGCACGACATGGCCTTCGTCGAGGCCATCGCGGACCGGGTGACGGTGCTGCACGAGGGCCGCACCCTCTACGAGGGCGGGATGCGCGGCGCTCGGGCAGATGCCCGCGTGATCGAGGTGTTTCTAGGCCGATGAGCATGCCCGAAGCACCGCCGATGCGGCTCACGGTCGAGGGGCTCGACCAGCATTACGGCAGCGCGCAGGTGCTGCGCGGCGTCGCGCTCACGATCGAACCGGGCAGCTGCCTCGCAGTGCTCGGCCGCAACGGCGCGGGCAAGACCACGCTGCTGCGGTGTCTGGCCGGGCTGATCCCGGCGAGCCGCGGGCGGATCGCCTTCGACGAAGACGAGATCGCATCTTGGCCGACCGATCGGCGCGCGCGGGGCGGGCTTGCGACGGTGCCTCAGGGCCGCGAGATCTTTTCGGATCTGACCGTCGCAGAGAACCTGCGCGTCGCCGCCCGCGCTCATGGGCTGGAGCGCACCGGGGCGGTGGACGAGGCGGCGGCGCTGTTTCCTGCGTTGCGCGAGCTTTGGCACCGGCCCGGGGGCAACCTCTCGGGCGGGCAGCAGCAGCAACTCGCCATCGCCCGCGCGCTGGCGACGCGCCCGCGGCTGCTGCTCCTCGACGAGCCGACCGAGGGCATCCAGCCCTCAATCGTCTCGGCGATCGAGGCAGTGATCGCCGGCCTCAAAGGTCGGATCACCGTGCTGCTCGTCGAGCAGTATCTCGATTTCGCGATCCGCCTCGCCGACTCCGTCGTGGTCCTCTCGCGCGGGGGCATCGTCGAGCGGAGCGAGCGCGGCGCGATCAGCCACGCCGACCTCACCCGCCACATCGCCGTCTGACATCAGGAGCGCACATGCCGACGCATCACGAGATCCCGGCCACCCCCGACAAGATGGTGCTCGGCTACTTCGACGCCGCGCTGCCGCCGGTGCTCGAGATCGCGTCCGGGGACACGGTCACCCTCCATTCC
>NZ_VRVH01000190.1:0-8802 GCF_008040095.1 Methylobacterium sp. WL6
CCGCCATCCCTTCCCTTCCAAACCCCGGAGCACGCCTGTGCCTTCTCTCAGACTGTCCAATCCCTTCCGCCGGGGCGCCGAGCGCCCGTCCCTGAAAGAGCGTGCTGCGGCCCTCAGAGAGACCGCCGACCGTGTGATGCGCCGGCCGGCGGTCGGCGACGACCTGGGCGGTCACGCCAGCGTCGCGACGACGGGGCGATACCTCCACGCCCGGCCGTCCGAAAGTTCCGCCCGCTTCCTGGGGGTCTGAGGCGGGCGACGCCTTCAAAGGGCACTCGGGCAGCGGGTTTCTGTAAGCCGTCTGTCTGAAAAGAGGTTGGGCCGGCATAGGCCGCGACGGCTAACCACGCAGTGAGTCAGGCTCGATATCTGAACTGTCGGGGTCGGGCGCGTTACAGAATAGAGCGCGCGTTCTCCAGCCGGTCGCAACCCATTGTGTACAATTCAAAACAAGCGATTCCGGTCGCGATCGTACTGGCAGGGACCTATCCCGCGCTGCCCCGGGGGCGGGTAAGATCGCGTACCATCTTCGCGCGTCGCGGGTTGCCCTGCCGCAGGCCGAGCACGTCCAGCACGCGATCCCGAGCCAATGAGTCGGTAATCGTCGCGCCGTCTTCCAGCGCATGGATCACCATGGGATTGACCCGGGCGAGTTCCGCCAAGGTCTCGATCGCATAGGCCCCGCGGCTACGGGCTGCACGGACCTCAGCGGCCAACGCCGCTTCCGCGGTTCGGGGGTCATCATCGAATGTGTTCATCACCGCGTTCTATGCGGATGCGCCAGCGGAAGTTTCTTGGGTCGAGGCCTCGTGATCGGACGCTACTGCATCCCGGCTGGACGCGGGCGCGGGAGGCCACACTGGGTAAGACCGAGAAACATAGCCCACTGCCTGAGCGCAGGGAGCGGAAGTGTGCAATCAGCACCGGTCTCGATCGCTCCGACGACGTCAGGTGTGAGGTCAGCCAAGCGTGCCGCGTCAGCTAGGGACAACCTCAATCGGCTTCGCGCCGTACAAGCATGCTTCGCGAGGTTGCTCAGCAAGGTATCACGCTGCTCTTCGAACTCACTCATGATATTCCACCGGACCTGTCCGTGGAGGAGCTCGCGTCAGGCAACCCTGCGGTCTTTCCGCTCGCGCTCGGTCAAGGGGCCGGATCGGCCAAGGTGGATCGCCTTGGCGAGGGCGGAGCGATGTTCGGCGTAGCTCACAGCGACCATCGGGTAGTCCGCCGGCAGGCCATACCGGGCGCGGTAGCTGTGCGGATTGCACCCATTCGCGGTCAGATGCCGCTTCAGCGTCTTGTAGGTTTTGCCGTCGATAAAGCTCACAAGGCCTTCGTGCTGGATTGATCCGCGGATCTGGGCCGAGCTCGGTGTTTCAACCGCATCACGGGCAGGCGCCCCGTCTTCGACCGTGTGCATACCGGACGCCAGACCAGCGATCATAACGTGCACGCGCGCGATCAATCCTGGAAGCTCGGCGGATGGAACCGGATTGTTCGCAACGTATGCAGCAACGAGTTCAGACGTCAGCTCGATCGCAGACGGGGCGTTGGCGGAGATTGGTGGGTACACGCACACAGCTCCTCGGAGGCCGAAATACACTCTTAGGTTGATACGCCGCATTGCGCTTGCCTGAGAGCGTGCTACGGTTTGCATGAGCGCGCATCGGTGCTTATTTTCACGTGTGTATAGAAGCATTCGTTTGGTCAAATCATGAGGACTTTGTTCTCGACCGCAGACGAAGAGCCCAAGAATGGATTTCGGCGCTGGCGCGAAACGGTCTTCGAGCGGATTGTCCCGGTCGAACTGACGCCCGCCGATGCTGGGACGTTCCAGGGTACGATGGAGGCTGCCGACGTCGGTCCGTTGGTGATCACCCGCCTGACGCAAAGCGCGATCAGGACCGAGGCGACGGCGGATACGATCCGCCGGCACGGCAAGCACGATACGCTCAACGTCGCGATTGCGCTGCACGGTGTAGTGTTCAGCGCGCAGGATGATCGCACCTCAGTCCAGCATCCCGGTGAGATTGTGGTGCTGGATCGGCGCCCGACCGTCATGGCCACCGACGCCGACAGCCGGACATTGTTTGTCGAGCTGCCTCGTGAACGTTTGGAACAGGCGCTTGGATCGACACGTCGTTACACGGCGCTAACCCTTGGGATGGATCAAGCCAGCACCTCGTTGGTCACCACCTTCTTCCAGGAACTGGTTCGCACCTACGCACGACTCCCGTCGGATACGACGGCACGGATGGCTTCGATCGGGGTCGATCTTCTCATTGCCAGCCTTGCGGAGCGTCTTGCCCGTGAAACGCCCAAAGACCTGCAAGGCACGCTCATCGTCCAGCGTGCCATGGCTTACATTGAGGGCCACCTCGGCGATCCGAACCTGGATGCGCCCACCCTTGCAGCCGCCGTAGGCGTGTCGTTACGCTACCTGCAGCAACTGTTTCGCCAGCACGACCGCAACGTCGCCGATTGGATCTGGCGCCGACGTCTGGAAGTCGCGGCGCAGCGGCTCATGGATCCCGGCCATGCCCATCTGACGATTGGAGCGCTAGCGTACGGCTGCGGCTTTGCCACCCAATCGCACTTCAGTCGCCGCTTCCGTGACCACTATGGGTTGTCCCCGAGCGAGTACCGGTGGCTCTCCTTCGGCTCGACGTCCCAGACGGCTTCAAGCGCTGTCCGATCACGATAAGGCTTACCTTCGCATTGAGGCGCCACTCAAACTTAGCCAGAAATGGCTCCGTCTCACCTACGGACACCGGATCGGTGTGGCCTCGAAGCATCACGCGCACGATGAGAAGGAGACAACCCTAAAGCGAGGTGACTTCCCTTATAGGTTGTGTTTTATGGGTAAACCATGCAACTTTTAGGTCGCTTTAGGCTCGCCCGATGGCTGATGATCACCGTCAAGACATAACGGACCGGTCGCGTCTGCTCGCGCGTATCGCCGATCAACTCGGCGTGCCGATCACCGAGTTCTACACCTCGTATCGCTCGCTTGGCCCGGCGGATGCCCCCGGGGAGGAAGCATTAGCCGTGATGGCAATGGTGCAAGCCTACTTTGCGATCGGCGACAGGGTGACCCGTCAACGCAGCATTCAGCTCGTGCGGTCGATGGCCCGGATTACTCCCGTCCGACACAGCGCTGAGGCTGCACCCAGCGGCGTCGCAGCATCCTCCACGACCGGTTGAGGCCGATTGGGCGTTACGCTGAGATGGGCTCCGGATCGGTCATGGCGATGCGCCTCGGGGGCTCGTCGCAGTCTCAAGCGTGCGCCTTGATCGACGGGGCAGCAAACAGCGCCCGAAGCCGTGCCCGATCCAGCTCGGTCGTCGCCAGCACCGGGGTTGGACGCGCGAACAGGTAGCCTTGCATCTGTTCGCAGCGCAGCTCGCGCAGGATCGCCAGCTGCTCGATCGTCTCGACCCCCTCGACCGTGACCTGCAGGTCGAGATTGTGCCCGAGGTTGACGATCGCCCGCACGATCGCGAGTGTGTCCACGTTCTGCCCGAGGCGGCGCACGAACGACTGATCGACCTTGATTTTGTTCAGCCGGAACTGCTGCAGGTAGCTCAACGAGGAATAACCGGTCCCGAAATCGTCGAGGGCCAAGCGGACGCCGAGCCCGCGCAGGTCGGTCAGGACCTGCACGGCTTTCGTTGCGTCCTGGATGAACACGCCCACGGTGATCTCGACCACCAGTCGCGCCGGGTCGAGCCCGTGCCGCGCTAGCGCCGCCGCGACGATCGCCGGCACGTCGGATTGTCGGAACTGGGTCGGCGAGACGTTGACCGAGACGGGCCACGGCTGCGCCCAAGCCACCGCCGCCGGGCAGGCAGTGTCGATCACCCACTCCCCGATCTGCCCGATGAGGTTGGCCTGTTCCGCCACCGGGATGAACTCCCCAGGGAGATGAAGCCACGCTCCGGGTGCTGCCAGGGCGTCGTGCAAGGCGAGGTGGCAGATACGCGCATCGTCGCGCCTGCGGTGGGTGAGGTCGCGTAGGGCAACGGCGGTAGCAGGCTTCCCGCCGAACTCGATCGTGCGACACCCTTACAAAGCCACACGTGAGATCCTAGTTTCTACGGTCTGCAGAAATTGTACGTTCACGCTGGCGCCAGACCGCTGTCGGACTTCGCAGCTGAACTTACGTCCGTCGCTATCAACAGTCAGCTCAAACCGCTCGGGGACTTGCGCGTGCATCCGAATATGCAATCGCGCGCCACCGTCAGACAGATCGCGGATCGAGCAGGCGATACAGCTGCCAGGCACATGGATGCTGGCTGGTAGCAGGACACGGGTCCGACGCTCGTTGCGCCGCTCTTCCATCCCCACCGTCCAGTTATCCAGGCTCGTACTGATGCTCGATACGCCTTCGGCCGCATGCCGCATGCTAGCGAGGATCTCCCCGGTTGCCCGGGTCTGCTCGTTCATCGATGCGCTCACGCCGTCGACATGCGCGCTGATCGTTCCAATCGCCGCGGTGATCGATGCCAGCGTCGTCGCGACCTCCGCCGACACGGTCTGCATGCCGGTGACCTCGCCGCTGATCCGGTTCGTGGCTGCAGCGGCCTGACCGGCCAGATCCTTCACCTCGGCCGCCACAACTGCGAAGCCGCGTCCGGCAGCTCCCGCTCGCGCCGCCTCGATGGTGGCATTCAGTGCCAGTAGGTTGATCTGTTGGGCGATACCCGCGATCACGGCGGCGACGCCACCCATCGCGCTCGCCGCCGCACGCAACCGCTCGGTCGCAGCGTCCGCTTCACCAGTTCGCCCGTGGATGTCATCTACAGCCGTCTTGGACTGCGTCATGCTGCGCGAGATCTCTTGCGCGGCAGCGTTCATGGTCTCAGCGGCGTCAGTCACCACCTGCACGTTGTCGAGGGTTCGCTCGGCCGCCTGCACCGCGACGGAACGCGCTGCCATATTAGCTGTGACGTCAGTGGCGTACTTAACGACCTTGGTCAGCTGGCCGTTGGGGTCGAAGATCGGGTTGTAGCTTGCCTGGATCCACACTGAGCGGCCGCCCTTGCCGAAGCGCTGGAACATGCCGGAGGAGAAGTCGCCGCCGCGCAGGCGATCCCAGAAGGCTGAATATTCCGGAGTCTGCGCGTAGCCGGGTTCGACGAACATGGCGTGGTGCTGCCCACGGATCTCCTCGATCCGATAACCGACCGTCGCGAGGAAGTTTGCGTTGGCATCCAGCACCGTACCGTCGGGGGCGAATTCGATCACCGCCTGGGACCGGTTGACCGCCGCCAGCTGACCCGCCGCATCAGTTGTCTGCAACTTCTGCGCAGTGATGTCGGTAGCGAACTTCACCACCTTGATCGGCTTGCCGTCTCGATCACAGATCGGATTGTACGTGGCCTGGATCCAGATCTCGCGGCCGCCCTTGGCGATTCGCCGGAACTCACCGGCTGCGAACTCACCGCGGGCGAGCTTCGCCCAGAATTCACGGTAGGCCCCGCCCTCTCGCTCGGAGGGATCCACGAACAGCCCGTGGTGGCGGCCCTGAATTTCGTCGAGGCTGTAGCCCACCGCGTCGAGAAAGTTCTGGTTGGCAGTCAGGATCGTGCCGTCGAGGGCGAACTCGATCACGGCTTGGGAGCGGTGCAGAGCATCGAGCTGGCCATCGTGGTCGATGTTACGAAGCACCTGCGCAGTGATGTCGGTCGCGAACTTGACGATCCGGGTGACACGTCCCGCGCGATCCAGCACAGGATTGTAGGTCGCTTGGATCCAGACCTGGCGACCACCCTTGGCGATGCGCTTGAACTCGCAGGTCTGCGCTTCACCACGGCGCAGCCCCTCCCAAAACACGCGGTAAGCGTCGCCATCGCTCTCACCAGTGGAGACAAAAAGCGTATGATGTTGTCCCTTCACCTCGGCGAGGGCGTACCCCATCAGGTCGAGGAACAGCACGTTGGCGGCTAGAACCGTACCGTCGGGGGCGAATTCGATCCGAGCCCTGGACCTGTCGATTGCCGCCATGAGCGAGCGCAGATCGGCATCGAATAAGGGCACAGAGTCTTCTCACCAAGCGCTGATGATTGCGCACCCGTTCATAAGGACGCCTGCTTAACGCTTTGCTCAAACGAGACCTGCTACAGCGGAGATAAGTTGGATTTTATGCATTCTACCGCAGCTCTCTTACCATCTTGCGTGCATGCGTCCTGCCGCAGTACGAGGCGAGATATGCACGCTTACAGAACCGCTATGTCCGTCCTCGCCTTGACCACCGCGCTCGCCGCGGTCGGACCGGCTCACGCAGAACTGTCCAGTGCCATCAGGATTGTGCTTCAGAAGGGCCGTCACTATGATCCTGCCGATCTGTTCCTGCGTCGAGGTGACACTATCATCCTTGTCAATGGTGACGACAGCACGATCCATCACGCCTTCATCGAGGCCGATCGGTTCGCATTTGATGCCGGGGATCAAGAGCCCGGCAAGCAGGCCACGCTGACGCTCAAAGAGCCGGGCAACTTCATCATTCAGTGCGGCATCCATCCAAAGATGAAGCTCACCCTGCACGTTCAATAGCCCGACGATCCCCCTTAGAGCACTAGCAGCTTAGGTGAGCCCGCAACGTCGCCGGGCTGGAACGCGCTCACGAAATGCACGTCGAGCGCAAACGCGTTTGGATTTTCTACGCCGAGAAAACGACCGTTTTCTTGGCAATCGTTAACGCGGATCGTTGTTGGGTGTGGCAGAGCTACGCAGGACAACCGATATATCGGAATTAGAGTGGGGGATTATATTTCTGTTCGGTTTTGCCCATCATCATGGTCGCTGTACTAACATGAGTTAGCTAATGGCGGGTATTCAATCTGAAGTTGTGCGGCTCGCCGCTTTGCAAGAGCTGTGTCTGCTCGATACGCCAGCAAGCGAGAGCTTTGATCGTATCACCCGGATGGCGAGTCAGCTTTTCGGCCTCCCGAGCGCAGCCGTCTCGTTGACCGATCGCGATCGGCAGTGGTTCAAGTCTCGCGTCGGTATCGACGTGGCTTCAATGCCGCGTGAGGGAGCGCCCTGTGCGGAAGTCACCGATACCCGCGACATTCTCGTCCTACACGATATCGCGCAGGACCCTGTGTACCGCGATACGCCCTTGGCGCAGGCAGGCGCCCGCTTCTACGCAGGCGTCCCACTTCTAACGCAGAATGGCCTAGCCATCGGTGCCCTCTGCGTCGCGGGCTCCGAGCCGCGAGAGTTCTCGGCTGCGGAGACGGCGACGTTGCGCGACATGGCTGCCATGGTGATGGCGCAGGTTGAGCTGCAGCACGCCTATGGCCGCATTGATCCTCTCAGCGGCTTTCCAAACCGAACCCAGTTCGTCGAGGACCTGAACGATCTCGTCCTGACGGACCCACGGGGCTCGCGGCGCTTGGTCGTGTTCGTGGATCTGGCATCCCCGGATGAGCTCAGCCACGCCGCACGTGTGATAGGCGCGAGCTTCCTCGACGAACTCGTCCAGGAGGCGGCGCAGGTGCTGCGCTCAGCCCTCGGACCGACACGTACGGCCTACATGATCGGCACGAGCCAGATCGCGTTTCTGGCCCCGCGGGATGTCGTCGAGGACGCCTACATCAGCCTGCTCGCAGCGATGCTCGGCGCGATCCGCGAGAACGCCAGCTCGCGCTTCGTCACAACGGTTGCGATCGGCGTTGCCCCCTTCGAGCTCGGTCAGACCGATCCAAGTGACGTCTTACGTTGTGCGCATTGTGCGGCCGATGACGCCCGCCTGACGGACACCAGAGTCAGCCTCTACTCTTGCGAGCAGGATGCGCTGCATCGGCGGCGCTTCGAACTCCTGAACGGGTTTGGCCAAGCTCTCGAGGAGTCGTCTCAGCTGCATCTGGTTTTCCAGCCCCGTGTCGCCCTAGACACGGGGCTTTGCCTGGGTGCCGAGGCACTCCTGCGCTGGACCCATCCCGAGCTGGGAAGCGTCTCCCCGAGCGAGTTCATCCCGCTCATCGAACGTATGACGCTTGCCAAGCCCACGACGACCTGGGTGCTCAACACCGCTCTGACTCAGCTTGCAACCTGGCTGACCGAGGGCATGGATCTCGTTCTCTCGGTGAACATTTCGGCTGGTAACCTGAGTGAGCCGAACTTCGTCGAGCGCGTCATGGGCCTTCTGGTTCGACACGGTATCCCGCCGCACCGTCTCGAGCTTGAGGTAACGGAAAGTGCGGTGATGGAAGATGCTGGCCATGCTCTGGAGCAGCTTCAACGACTCTCCTCCGCTGGCATTCGCCTTGCCATCGACGACTTTGGGACGGGTTACAGCTCCCTCTCCTACCTCCAGGCGCTTCCGTTCGACGTGGTCAAGATTGACCGCTCCTTCATCACTGGCTGCGCAGAGGATGCTCGGCAGCGTAGCCTCGTGGCGACGATGATCACGCTGACCCATGATCTCGGCTACCGCGTCGTGGCGGAAGGCATCGAAACGCAGGAAATAGCCGGTCTGATCCTCGGCATGGGCTGCGACGAGAGCCAAGGCTATTTCTTCGGACGACCCATGACGGCTAAGGCGTTCCAAACCTGGTATTGCTCAAATCGTTATCAATCGGAGATTCTTGCAGCATAACATAGCTAACGCTCATCTCTTCTACATCACAACAAGCGGTGAAGCGGTCAATGTGCATCAGTGTGGAAACTTGGACGCCAGTTGCGATTGAGAACAGCGGCTTATGAGATGGATCGCCGCTAAGCCCCTAATTTTATCAATAACACTTATGCAGAATAGATTGAATATTTTTAATAGATATAACGCACTACCA
>NZ_VRVH01000191.1:0-8801 GCF_008040095.1 Methylobacterium sp. WL6
CGCATGGGCCGCCAGCAGGTCGCGGGCGGCGGGCAGGAAGCGCTCGCCCCGCGCCGAGGCCCGGACGCTGCGCGGGGTGCGGTCGACGAGGCGGCAGCCGAGCCGGTCCTCGAGCCGCTTCAGCCGCAGGCTGATCCCGGCCTGCGAGGTCTCCAGCGCCGCGGCGGCGCGGGTGAAGCTCGCCAGGTCGACGGTGAGCACGAAGGCCTGGACGCTTTCGATGTCGAGCGGGCGGGTCATCAGCACAACGATTCGTTATGGCAGATATAGCGTCCGATATCTTGCTGTTATCATCGCGGACGGCAAGGGTGTCCCTCGACCGCGCCCGAGGACTCCCGCCATGCCCCTGACCCGCATCTCCCTGCGCGCCGGCAAGAGCCCGGCCTACCACGCCGCCCTCGTCGCCGGCCTCTACGCGGCGATGCGCGAGGCCTTCGCGGTGCCCGAGAACGACCTGTTCACGGTGATCCACGAGCACGGCTCCTCCGCCTTCGCCTACGATCCCGGCTATCTCGGCATCGCGCGGGACGACGACCTCGTGCTGATCCAGATCACCGCCAACGACACCCGCGACACCGCGCAGAAGCGGGCGCTCTACGCGGCGATCGCCCGCAACCTCGGGCGGGATCCGGGCGTGAAGCCGGGCAACGTGCTCGTGAACCTGGTGGAGGTCGCGCGCGAGAACTGGTCGTTCGGCGACGGGCTGATGCAGTACGGCCCGACGGCGTGACGATCCGGCGCGGCAGGCCGCTTTGAGCCGGTCCGCCTCCCGGCGTGTTCCCGAGGAGGCGCCGCATCCCGCGGCCTCACCGATGGGAACGTCATGTCCGACACCGCCTCCCCGCGCCCCGAGCCGCCCTTCGCGGCCCGGCCGATCCCCTATCCCGGCCGCTCGTCCGAGATGCAGCCGCCGCCCGATCACGGCGAGCACAGCTACGTCGGCTCCGGCCAGCTCACCGGCAAGGTCGCGCTGATCACCGGGGGCGATTCCGGCATCGGCCGGGCGGTGGCGATCGCCTATGCCCGCGAGGGCGCCGACGTGGCGCTCGCCTATCTCGACGAGCACGACGACGCCAAGGACACCGCCGCCTGGATCGAGAAGGCCGGCCGGCGCGCGCTGCTCTTGCCGGGCGACGTCTCGGAGGCCGGCCATTGCGCCGCGCTGGTCGAGACGACGATCGCGGAGTTCGGCCGGCTCGACGTGTTCGTCAACAACGCCGCCGTGCAGGTGCTGGCCGACGACCTCGAGGGCATCGCGATCGCCGACTGGGACCGGCAATACGCGGTCAACGTCCACGCGATGTTCTACATCCTAAAGGCCGCCTCGCCGCACCTGAAGCCCGGCGCCTCGATCATCGCCACCTCCTCGGTCAACGCCAAGAACCCGGTCGAGCAGCAGCTCGCCTATTCCTCGACCAAGGCGGCGCTGTGCAACATGGTGGCGAACCTCGCCAAGATCCTGGGCAAGCGCGGCATCCGCGCCAACGCGGTGCTGCCGGGCCCGATCTGGACGCCGCTGATCCCGTCGACGATGTACACCAGCCAGGTCGAGAGCTTCGGCTCGATGACGCCGGCCGGGCGCCCCGGCCAGCCGGCCGAGCTCGCGCCCCCCTACGTGATGCTGGCCTCTGACGCGGCGAGCTACATCAACGGCGCGATGATCGCGGTGACGGGCGGCATGGTCACGATCTGAGGGCGGGTCTCGGCGCGCGGTCCGGGCGCCGTCGCCGGGCGCCCGGACCGCGAGCCGAGGGAGCCGGACGGCATCCGAGCCACGGCCTAAACCCGCCGTTAACCGAGATCGGCAATTTGTCGGATCGCTAGTGGCGTCGCTCGGGCTGTCCCTGCCGCCGCGCAAGGGTGGCAAATCATGCGGCTGATCATCGGCACACTGGTCGTCTTCGCCTGCGTCTTCGGCAGCTACGCGGCGATGGGCGGCCACCTGGAAGTGCTGTGGCAGCCGTTCGAGTTCGTCATCATCCTCGGCGCGGCGATCGGCGCCTTCATCATCGGCAACACCGGGCCGGTGCTCAAGGCCGTGCCCGCCATGCTGGCCACGCTCGTTAAGGGGCCGAAATACAATCAGCAAGCCTATGTCGAGCTGCTGGGCATGCAGTATTCGCTGTATCGGCTCGCGAAGCAGAAGGGCCTGATGGCGCTCGAGCCGCACATCGAGGAGCCGAGCGAGTCGGCGCTGTTCAACAGCTTCCCGACCTTCGCGGCGAACCACCACGCGGTCGAGTTCGTCTGCGACTACATGCGCATGGTGACGCTGGGCGCCAACAACGTCCACGAGATCGACGCCCTGATGGACGAGGAGCTGGAGACGCACCACCAGGAGCAGGAGCGGATCATCTCGGCCATGCAGTCGCTCGCCGACGGAACGCCGGCGCTCGGCATCGTCGCCGCCGTGCTCGGCGTGATCAAGACCATGGGGGCGATCAAGGAGCCGCCGGAGGTGCTGGGGCATCTGATCGGCGGCGCGCTCGTCGGCACCTTCTTCGGCGTGTTCGTCGCCTACGGCTTCTTCGGGCCGATGGCGCAGTCGCTCAAGAGCCTCTTCGAGGCCGAATCCAAGTACTACGTCTCGCTCAAGGCGGGCCTCCTCGCCCACATCGCCGGCCAGCCGCCGGTGATGGCGGTCGAGTTCGCCCGCAAGGCCCTGATGAGCGACGTCCGCCCGACCTTCAACGAAGTGGAAGCGGCGACCGCCGCCCTGCCCGCCTAGTTCCGACCCCACCTCGCGCAGGGACTCGACGGCCATGGCCCTCCAGCCGATCATCATCAAGAAGGTCAAGAAGGCCGCGCATGCCCACCACGGCGGGGCCTGGAAGATCGCCTATGCGGACTTCGTCACCGCCATGATGGCGTTCTTCCTGCTGATGTGGCTGATCAGCATGACGACGCAGGAGCAGAAGATCGGCCTGGCGGAATACTTCGCGCCGGCGGCTTCGAGCCCTGCGACCAGCGGCGCCGGCGGCTTGCTGTACGGCACCTCCCTCGACACCTCGGGCAACAAGCCGTCCAAGCCCCGCGAGGCGGCGACGGGCTCCGCCCAGCAGGAGGATGCGGTGCGCGCGAGCAGCCCGGGCAGCGCCAGCGATCTCGAGGCGAGCCGGCGGGCCGCCAGCGTTCCGGCCAACTACAGCGCCATCGCCAGCCTCCGGCAGGCGCTCCAGAAGCTGCCCGAGATCGCCGAATTGTCGCGCAACATCGTGTTCGAGACGACCAAGGAGGGCGTGAACGTCTCCCTCGTGGACGACGACGGCCGCTCGATGTTCCGCGAGGGCTCCGTCGAGCCCTACGAGCGCACCCGCCGCGTGCTGGAGGCGCTCGCGCCCGCCCTGCGCAAGCTGCCCAACCGTCTGTCCATCACCGGCCACACGGCCGCCGCGCGCCCGGGCTCGACGCGGGCCGGCGAGCCCTGGACCCTCACCGCCGGGCGGGCGCTCGCCGTGCGCGAGGTCCTGGCCGGTGCCGGGGTGCCCAACGACAACTTCGCGTCCGTGGTGGGACGCGCCGACACCGAGCCGGTCTTCCCCGACAATCCCTACATCGCGCCGAACCGGCGGGTGACGATCACCCTGCTCAACGGGAGCCCGCCGGTGCCCCCGAACGTTCTCCGCTGACGACGGGGCGCCCGGCGCCCTCCGAGGCCGCAGCGTCTTCCCGCGCGCCGCTTTCCGCCCCGAGCGGACCGCTTGCGCCACCTGAGCACCGCGACTCCGCCCGATCCGATCGTACCTTGACCGCGGGACCGGACCGGGCCACGCCCTGCGCCGCTCCCGCGTGCACCCAAGGACGGCATGGCCCCGACCACCCACCTCGCCCTGATCAACGTCTTCATCGGCGACATCCAGGGCGGCTTGGGACCGTTCCTCGGCACGTGGCTGGCCGAGGCCGGATCGTGGAGCCCGGCCCGCGTCGGCCTCGTCACCACCCTGGTCGGGTTCGGCACGCTGCTGCTCTCCGGCCCGTTCGGCGCGCTGGTCGACCGGGTCGGGCGGCCGCGTCTGCTGATCGCCGCGGCCTGCACCGCGATCCTCGCCGGCACGCTGCTGCTGCTGCCGGCCCGCGCCTTCGCCTTCGTGTTCACGGCGCAGCTGCTGGCGGCGGCCGGCGGCACGCTGCTGCTGCCGGCGGTGACCGCGCTGACCCTCGGGATCGTCGGCAAGGACCGGTTCCCGAGCCAGCAGGGGCGCAACCAGGCCTTCAACCACGTCGGCATCCTGATCGCCGCCGGCGCCATCACGCTGGGCACCGCCCGGTTCGGGTCGGCGATCGCCTTCTGGGTGCTCGGCCTGATGGCGGTGCTGGCGATCGCCGCCGCGCTGACCACCCCGGCCTCGGCCTGGAGCCAGCGCCGCGCGGTCGGCTGGACGGAGCCCGGTGGGGAAGACGGAGCGGAGGAGGCGCCGCAGCGGGCCGGCATCCGCGCCGTGCTCGGCGACCGCCGGTTGCTGGTGCTCGCCTGCGCGCTGACGCTGTTCAACCTCGGCAGCGGCGGCATGCTCTCGCTGCTCGGCCAGAAGCTCGTCGCCACCGCCGTCAGCGCGACGCACTGGACCGCGATCTACGTGATGGTGGCCCAGCTCACGATGGTGCCGGTGGCGCTGTTTTCCGGCTCGCTCGCCGACCGGCGCGGCCGGCGCAAGCTGCTGCTGGCGGCTTTCGCGGTGCTGCCGGTGCGCGCCGCGCTCTCGGCCTTCGTCGACGACCCGACCTGGCTGATCGCGGCCGAGATCCTCGACGGCGTCGCCTCCGGCATCGTCGGCGTGGCGGTGCCGGTGGTGGTCGCCGACCTGACCTGGGGCTCGGGCCGGACGCAGACGGCGCTCGGCACCGTCAACGCGGTGCAGGGCATCGGCGGCGCGCTCTCGGCCTGGTACGGCGGCCTCGCCTTCGGCCTGCTCGGCTGGACCGGCGCGTTCCTGGCGCTCGGCGCGCCGGCGCTGGCGGCGCTCGCCCTGGTGATCTGGTTCGACGCGACGCCCGAGCCCGGCCGGCGCTCGCGGCGGCGCCAGGCCCGCACCCTGCACCCCGCGACGTGATCCCGGAACTGCAGGATCGCGCGCGGGTTCACGCTCGCGCATCGGGTGGCACGAAACGTGACGCGCCGGGGCGCGACAGGCCCCGTGTCGGCCGGTCGCATCGTCCCGACGCGCGGCCGCCCGCACCTTACCCCCTCCCCTCCTTGCCCGCCCCTTGCCCGAGACAACACGGAAACGGCCCCCTCCCATGCGCGACGACGCCACCGGACGCACCCTCACCGCCCACGAATCGCGCGAGACGCCCTGGCTCAGCGTGGTGCTGGGCTACGGGCCGATGCTGCCGCTGGCGGCCGGCGCCGCCGCCGCATGGTGGATGCGCGGCCAGCCGCTCGACTACCTCGTCGCCCTGATGACGATCCTCTACGGCGCCGCGATCCTGCTGTTCCTGGCGGGCGTTCGCCGCGGCGTCAGCTGCCGCACCGAGGGCGGGCCGACGGTGATGCAGATCGCGACGATGCTCGGGCTGTTCGTGCTCGGGCTCTCCGCCCTCGTCACCGTGGTGATGGGCAAGGCGATCCCGGCGCTCGGCCTCCTGATCGTCGGCTACGCCGCCATCGCCGTGCTCGACCCGATCGCCGCGCGCGCCGGCGAGGCGCCGCTGTTCTTCGCCCGCCTGCGCCCGCTGCAGATGCCGATCGCGGTGATCAGCCTCGCGGCCCTGCTCTGGCTGAAGTGGATCTCGCCGTACTAGGTCGCTGCGTCGACCCACCGGGCGCGTCGCCAACCGTGCATCCCCTCGCCCCGCACGCGGGGAGAGGGCCGTGTCTCCCCCTTGTCGGGGAGCACGGCGAGGCGGCAGCCGACGGTGAGGGGGCTTCGACCGAGGAGCCTCCTCCGATCGCACCCCCTCACCCTCGCTTCGGCTTCGCCGCCGCTGCTCAGCGGCACGACGAGGTGCCGCTGAGCCTCTCCCCGCGTGCGGGGAGAGGGGCTCCCCGCGATCCATCTGCGGGCGTCGTGCCATGCCGTCGGGATCCTGTCGCGCGACGCCGTCGCCAAGCCGCCGGCTTGCCGCTGCCCCCGCCGCCGCGATACAGCCCGGCGACCCCCGAAGCGCGCGATCGAAACGAACCGTCATGTCCAAGGCCGATTCCAACACCGGCGAGAAGCCCGGCCTGAAGGCCCGCCTGCCGCGCGGCTTCGTCGATCGCCGCGCCGCCGAGATCGCGGCGCAGGGGCGGATGCTGGAGACGATCCGGGCGACGTTCGAGCTCTACGGCTTCGAGGCGCTGGAGACCCCGTTCGTCGAGTACACCGAAGCGCTGGGCAAGTTCCTGCCCGACCTCGACCGCCCGAACGAGGGCGTGTTCTCGTTCCAGGACGACGACGAGGCCTGGCTCTCGCTCCGCTACGACCTGACCGCGCCGCTCGCCCGCCACGTGGCCGAGAACTTCGAGGCGATCCCCAAGCCCTATCGCAGCTTCCGCAACGGGTTCGTCTTCCGCAACGAGAAGCCGGGGCCGGGCCGCTTCCGCCAGTTCATGCAGTTCGACGCCGACATCGTCGGCGCGCCGTCGGTCGCCGCCGATGCCGAGGCCTGCATGCTGATGGCCGACACGCTGGACCGGCTCGGGCTCGCCGGCCGGTACGTGATCAAGGTCAACAACCGGAAGGTGCTGGACGGCGTGCTCGCGACGATCGGGCTCGCCGGCGACGCCCAGGCCGGGCAGCGCCTGACCGTGCTGCGCGCGATGGACAAGTTCGACAAATTCGGCACCGAGGGCGTGCGCCTGCTGCTCGGCCCCGGCCGCAAGGACGAATCGGGCGACTTCACCAAGGGCGCCGGGCTCGATTCCGGCCAGGCCGACAAGGTGATCGCGCTGCTGCTTGGCGGTGGCTCGGAGGCGGCGCCCGAGCGATTCGCCTTCGTCGACGCGCTGCTCTCGGCCTTCGGCGAGAACGAGACCGCGCGGGCCGGCATCGAGGAGCTTCGGACGATCGCCACGCTCGTCGACGCGGCCGGCTACGGCGTCGACCGCATCCGCGTCGACCCCTCGGTGGTGCGCGGCCTCGAATACTACACCGGCCCGGTCTACGAGGCCGAGCTGACCTTCCCCGTCGTCAACGAGGACGGGCAGACCGTGCGCTTCGGCTCGGTCGCCGGCGGCGGGCGCTACGACGGGCTCGTCGGGCGGTTCCGCAGCGAGCCGGTGCCGGCCACCGGCTTCTCCATCGGCGTGTCGCGGCTGTTCTCGGCGCTGCAGCTCACCGGCAGCCCGCTCGTCGAGGCGGCGGCGAAGCCCGGCCCGGTGGTGGTGCTTGTGCTCGACCGCGACGAGATCGCCGCCTACCAGCGGCTCGTCGCCACCCTGCGGCAGGCCGGCATCCGGGCCGAGCTCTACCTCGGCGGGGCCGGGATGAAGGCGCAGATGAAGTATGCCGACCGCCGCGGCAGCCCGGTGGCGATCATCCAGGGCTCGAACGAGCGCGCGGCCGGCGAGGTCCAGGTCAAGGACCTCATCGCCGGCGCCGAGGCCGCCCGCAACATCGCCAGCAACGCCGAGTGGAAGGCCGCCCGGCCGGCGCAGTTCTCCTGCCCGGAGGCCGAGATGGTCGCCCGCGTGCGCGAGGTGCTGGCCCAGCACTTTTCGGACGAGGCCTGAAGGCAAGCGCCAACGGTCAGACTCTCCCTCCCCCGCACCCCAGTCGGGCCTGCCCGACTCGGGCACACGGGATGCGGATCTCGGGCGAGCCCAAGATCCGTCGGGGGAGGGAAAAGCTGCGGCCCCCTCAGCGCGGGCAGCCGGCGGCGCGCTCCCGGCGCTGGATCTCGGCGACCTTGGCGCGGTTTCGCGCCGGGAGCGGCACGTCGGCGATGTCGCCGTAGCGGCCGCCGGCCTTGCCGAAGGCGCGGAGCCCGCGCGGCGTGCGGCAAGCAGCCGGCCTCGGCGTAGACCGCGTTGCGCTCGCCCCGGAGCGCGTCGCAAGGGACTTCCGCCCGCGCCGGCGCGGCGAGGAGCGGCCAAGTCTTCAGGGCCAACGTCGCCAGGGCCCAGGTCGCCAGGGCCCAGGTCGCCGGGAGGAAGGCGAGGGGGGCGCGCATCGGAGCCGGTTCCCATCGGGTTGGGGACCCATCAGAGCCGGTGCGCCGGGCGCCGCACGGCCGCCGCGTCCCACAGGTTCGCCCCTGCGTGTTCATTCGCGCCCGCGCGCGGCGGCGGGGCGGTCGCCAAGCCCGGTTCCGGTTGCTACAGAACCGCTCGACGACGACGGGCAGGATCATGACGCGACCGCAGGCAGGAGAGATGGGGGCGGACGGGCTCGCGCAGGCGCGGCTCTCGGCGCATCTCGCGCAGGGCGGCTACCGCTTCGTGACGCCGCCGGTGCTGCAGCCGGTGGAGCCGTTCCTGGAACTGTCCGGCGAGGACATCCGCCGGCGCATCTTCGTGACGCAGGGCTCGGACGGGGCCGAGCTGTGCCTGCGGCCGGAGCTG
This sequence comes from Methylobacterium sp. WL6, assembly GCF_008040095.1. NCBI lineage: Bacteria > Pseudomonadati > Pseudomonadota > Alphaproteobacteria > Hyphomicrobiales > Methylobacteriaceae > Methylobacterium > Methylobacterium sp. WL6. Next base: position 8,486 of record NZ_VRVH01000191.1, read on the forward strand.
ACGATCCCCGTCTGCCGCCTGCATCGCGCGCAGGCCGAGGGGCAGGCGGCCGATTACAGCTATTGCGGCCCGGTCTTCCGGCTGGCGGCCGATGAGCCCGACGAGTTCCTGCAGGCCGGCATCGAATCGATCGGCCGCACCGACACGCCGGCCGCCGATGCCGAGGTGCTCGGCATCGCGCTGGAAGGCCTCGCCCTGTTCGGGCACGCGGCGCCGGGCGTGCGCCTCGGCGACATGGGGCTCACGGTGGCGCTGCTGGAGGCCCTGAGCGTGCCGCCGGCCGCCAAGCGCCGGACGCTGCGGGCGCTCGCGGCCG
>NZ_VRVH01000192.1:0-8779 GCF_008040095.1 Methylobacterium sp. WL6
CCCCCCCCCCCCCCCTTTTTTTTTTTCACCCCCACCCCGGATAACGAGCTCGGCGCTTGTGTGGGGGGGGGGTTTTTGTTAGGTCGACCGCCGGCGCGGCCAGCGCCACGCCCGCGGTCAGCGCGAGGCCGAGGGCAACGATCTGCGAGCGTGTGAGGGACGCCATGGATGCGGTCACTCTCTGCGATCCGGTTTCGACGGATGCCGGCAAAGGACAGCCTCGGCGCCGAGCGTTAAGAACGCATTAACCGCGTGCGCGAAGGGTTTGCGCGGGGGTGGCGGAAGCCCTATGTCTGCGCCGCCCGCAGCGCGGCGCCGGACCACCGGCCCAGGCCGGAGCGGGCAACGAGACCGGCTGGGACGCCCGAGATGACCGAGACCACTGCGCGCCGCCTTCGGGGCTCCATGACCGCCCTGGTGACGCCGTTCCGCGACGGCGCCTTCGACGAGGCGGCGTTCCGAAAGTTCGTGGCCTGGCAGATCGAGCAGGGCAGCCACGGCCTGGTGCCGACCGGCACCACCGGCGAGAGCCCGACGCTGACGCACAGCGAGCACGACCGCGTGGTCGAGGCCTGCATCGACGAGGCCGGCGGCCGCGTGCCGGTGATCGCCGGCGCCGGATCGAACTCCACGGCTGAGGCGGTCGAGCGGGCGCAGCACGCCGAGAAGGCGGGCGCCGACGCGGTGCTCGTGGTCACGCCGTACTACAACAAGCCGACGCAGAGCGGGCTCTACGCCCACTTCAAGGCCGTCAACGACGCGGTCGGCATTCCGATCATCATCTACAACATCCCTCCGCGCTCCGTCGTCGACATGAGCGTCGAGACGATGGCGCGCCTGTTCGAGCTCAAGAACATCGCCGGGGTGAAGGACGCGACCGCCAAGATCGATCGCGTCAGCCTCCAGCGGCAGGCCATGGGCGAGGGTTTCATCCAGCTTTCGGGCGAAGATGCGACCGCGCTCGGCTACAACGCCCATGGCGGCCACGGCTGCATCTCGGTGGTGTCGAACGTGGCGCCGCGGCTCTGCGCCGACCTGCAGGAGGCGACGCTGTCGGGCGACTTCGCCAAGGCGCTGCAGCTGCAGGACCGGTTGCTGCCGCTCCAGGTCGGGCTGTTCGCCGAATCCAACCCCTCGCCGGTGAAGTACGCCCTGGAACGCCTCGGCCACATGAGCGCCGACGTGCGCCTGCCGCTCGTGCCGGTCTCGGACGCGACCAAGGCGATCGTCGACGCCGCCCTGCGCCATGCCGGCCTCCTGGCCGGCTGACGCCAGGCACCGAAGAGACCGATGGCTCCCAAACCCGAACCGAACCGGCGCATCGTCGCCGACAACCGCGCCGCGCGCTTCCACTACGCGATCGAGGACACCCTGGAGGCCGGCATCTCGCTGACCGGAACCGAGGTGAAATCGCTGCGCAGCGGGCGCGCGACCATCGGCGAGGCCTATGCCGGCCCGTCGGGCGGCGACCTGATGCTGTTCAACGCCTACATCCCGGAATACGTCCAGGCGAGCCGCTTCAACCACGAGACCAAGCGCCCGCGGCGCCTACTGATGCACCGCCGCCAGATCGACAAGTGGATCGGCGCGACGCAGCGCCAGGGCTACACGGTGGTGCCGCTGAAGATCTACTTCAACGAGAAGGGCCGCGCGAAGGTCGAGCTCGGCCTCGGCAAGGGTAAGCAGGCCCACGACAAGCGCGAGGCCGCCAAGGAGCGCGACTGGCAGCGCGACCGCGCCCGGATCATGCGCGACCGGGGGTAGCTCCCGGACGGTCGCGCGGGTCGGCTCGTCGATGCCCGGGCCGGGCTGCGAGAGTCAGAGAGCACGCCTTCCCTCCCCGCTCTGCGGGGGAGGGAAGCGACGCGCGGATGTTCGATTAAGAAAGCAGATTTTGAGGCGGGAACGAGAGATGGCGTGCGCGATGCCCGTCTCGCCAGACTGCCTGCTCGAACCGGAGCCGCGCCATGGACCCGAACCTCGCCCTGCCCGCCGACCTTCCCGCCCCGATCGACGACGGTGCGGCGGCGCACCTGACCGGGATGAGGCTGCCGGACGTGTCGCTCGCGGCGACCGACGGCGCCCGCATCTCGCTGGCGAAGCTCGCCGGGCGGACGGTGGTCTTCGCCTATCCGCGCACCGGCGAGCCGGGACAGCCGAACCTGGTGGCGGACTGGGACGCGATTCCCGGTGCACGCGGCTGCACGCCGCAAGCGTGCGGCTTCCGCGATCTCCATGACGACCTGAAGGCCCGCGGCGTCGCGCAGGTGCACGGGCTCTCGACGCAGACGGGCGCCTACCAGCGCGAGGCGGCGACGCGCCTGCAGCTTCCGTTCACGCTGCTGTCGGACGCCTCGCGCGCCTTCGCGATGGCGGCGCGGCTGCCGACCTTCGAGGCGGCCGGCACCATCCTGCTGTGCAGGCTCAGCCTCGTCGTCGACGACGGCGTCGTGACGAAGGTGTTCTACCCGGTGTTCCCACCCGATCGAAGCGCGGCCGACATCCTGGCCTGGCTCGATGGGGAGGGAACCGCGAAGGCCTAATCCTCCGCGGGGGCGTCCGGCGTTCCGTTCGCGCCCTGTCGGATGCCGTAGCGGCTTTCCAGGCCTGGGTTGGCGCGGGCGGGCCGCTCGGCGTAGTCGCGCGGCCGGTCGCCGGCCGGACGAGCCTGACGCTCGCCGGGGTCTCGCCCGACCTTGCCGATCAGCTGCACGAGGTCGACGAACTCGTCGGCCTGGCGGCGCAGGTCGTCGGAGATCATCGCCGGCTGGGTCTGGATGGTGGAGACCACCGTGACCTTCACGCCGCGGCGCTGCATCGCCTCGACCAACGAGCGGAAATCGCCATCGCCGGAGAACAGCACCATGTGGTCGATGTACTGGCTCAGCTCGAGCGCATCGATCGCAAGCTCGATGTCCATGTTGCCCTTGACCTTGCGGCGGCCGAGCGAGTCGGTGAACTCCTTGGCGGGCTTGGTGACGACGCGGTAGCCGTTGTAGTCGAGCCAGTCGATCAGCGGACGGATCGAGGAATACTCCTGATCCTCGATCATCGCGGTGTAGTAGAACGCCCGAATCATGTTGTCGCGGGACTGGAATTCTTTCAGAAGCCGCTTGTAGTCGATGTCGAAGCCGAGGGCCTTCGTCGTCGCGTAGAGGTTGGCGCCGTCGATGAACAGGGCGCTGCGCTGTAGTGCACTCATGGCACGATCCATTTCTAAAATATAACCAAAACAATCATGGCACGTACCGCCCGCGGAAAAGCAGGTAACGACACGCATCAAGGTTACGGGTGCAAAGTCGGCCCAACGGAGGACAGTGGACGCTGCTTGTTCCAAAAATCGCCGGCGACGGTGCGCAATAGTGACCGTACGGCATGTGTGAAGCGCACGATGGAATGTGTCAACCTTCGACGGAAAACGTCCTTTCGACGATCGGTCGACACAACCTCGTCGATCTTTTTCTCATTCGCGCCGCAACAACAGCGAAACATCTGCTGCCGGGACGATCAAACGCGCGTGAGCCCGTCGGCCGGCGCTCAGGCCTTCGGCATGGCGCGGCTGCCCGGCTTCACCGGCGGCAATGCGGCCAGCTCGGGCGGCAGCGCGTCGGGGGGATAGGCCGGGATGTCGAGGGTGACGAGCGAGAGCAGCGGGAGGCCGATCTCGCCGCGGCCGCCCGAGCGGTCGATCAGGCAGGCGGCGCCGACGATCTCGCCGGGCTCGCTTTGCAGCGAGGCGAGGCATTCGCGCGCGGACAGCCCGGTCGTGACGATGTCCTCGACGATCACCGCGCGCTGGCCGGCCGGGATGCTGAAGCCGCGCCGCAGGGTGAACGGGCCGCCGGCATCGCGCTCGACGAAGATCGCCCGCGCCCCGAGGTGCCGCGCGGTCTCGTAGCCGGGCACGATGCCACCGATCGCCGGCGAGACGACGATGTCGATTGGGCCGAAGCGCGCCGTGATCACGGCGGCGAGCGCCCTGCACAGGCGCTCGGTGCGCGGCGGCTCGGAGAAGATCGCCATCTTCTGCAGGAAGACCGCCGAGCGCAGGCCAGAGCTCAGGATGAAGTGGCCTTCGAGCAGCGCGCCCGCATCGCGGAACTCCGCGAGAACCTCATCCGGACTCATGCGCACGGCTCCTCGCGGGGTGATGGCGAACGCTGCGCTTGTGGCAGCGGGAGCAGGTGGAGGCAAGCGGAAGGGGAAGCGTCGCGGCGCGCCGCGTTTCGGCCGCTCGACCCTGGTTTCCGGCTCCGCGCCGTCGTTCCCGAGTGCAGAAGGCGAAGCCGGCATCCGGAGCCGCGGGTGCCGATCGAGACGGCGGCCATGGGCGGATCCAGCGTCCGGGCTGCGCTGTGCGGCTTCGGGATGAAGGCCGTGCGTCGATTGCGGGCGCGCCTCGTCCGCCGAGGCAGAAGCACGGATCGGAGGATGTTGCGCCGCCTACCCGTTCACCCGGTCGACCCGGCTCACCGTCCGCTTGCCGCGCAGCTCCGCGATGATCGCGTTCAGATGCTGCAGGTCCCAGACCGAGAGGTCGATGACGATGTCGGTGAAGTCCTGGGTGCGGCGCTTCATCGAGAGGTTGTCGATGTTGCCGTCGTGGTCGGCGATCACCTGTGCGATCTGCGCCAGCACGCCGGGCTCGTTGATCGATTGCGTGGCGAGCCGCGCGGGGAAGCGCTCGGTGGCGCCCGCCTCGATGTCCCAGCGCACGTCGAGCCAGCGCTCGGGCTCGTTGTCGAACGCGGCCAGGGCCGCCGACTGGATCGGGTAGATCGTCACGCCGACGCCGGGCGTCAGGATGCCGACGATGCGGTCGCCGGGCACCGCGCCGCCGTCCGGGGCGAAGCTCACGGGCAGGTCGCCGGCGAGGCCGCGGATCGGGATCGCGTCGGTTCCGTCCGCCGCGCCGCCGCCCGGGAAGGTCAGGCGCATGGTCTGGTCCTTCGACCGGATCAGGCGGCCGGCGCCGTTGACCACCGGTTGCGGCACCCCGGCCGGGCCCGATTTCCGCTCGTCCTTGTAGTCTGGGTAGACGCCGCGCACGACGTCGCCCGAGAACATCTCGCCGCGCCCCACCGCCGCGAACACGTCCTCGGCCGAGGCGCGGGCGAGGCGCGGGAGCGCGCCGCGCAGCTTGTCGTCGGTGAAGCTCTTGCCCGCGCGCTCGAACGCCCGATCGAGGATCTGGCGCCCGAGGCCGGCATATTGTCGACGCACCGCCGAGCGGGTCGCGCGCCGGATCGCAGCGCGGGCCTTGCCGGTGACGACGAGCGATTCCCAGGCGGCCGGCGGCGCGGCGCCGTCCGAGCGCGAGATCTCGACCTCGTCGCCGTTGGCGAGCTCGTGCAGCAGCGGCGCCATCCGGCCGTTGATCTTGGCGCCGACCGCCGAGTTGCCGACGTCGGTGTGCACCGCGTAGGCGAAGTCGATCGGCGTGGCGCCGCGCGGCAGGGCGATGAGCCGGCCCTTCGGCGTGAAGCAGAACACCTGGTCCTGGAACAGCTCGAGCTTGGTGTGCTCGAGGAACTCCTCGGGGCTGTCGCCCTCGGCCAGCAGCTCGATCGTGCGGCGCAGCCACTGGTAGGCGCCGCTCTCGGCCGCCAGCCGCGGGGCGACGCCGCCCTCCGGCTCGCGGCCGGCCGGCAGCTTGCCGGCCTCCTTGTAATGCGCGTGCGCGGCGATGCCGTACTCGGCGATGTCGTCCATCGCCCGGGTGCGGATCTGCAGCTCGACGCGCTGGCTCTTCGGGCCGATCACCGTGGTGTGGATCGAGCGGTAGTCGTTCTGCTTCGGCGTCGAGATGTAGTCCTTGTAGCGCCCCGGCACCATCGGCCAGGTGGTGTGGACGACGCCGAGCGCCGCGTAGCAATCGTCCAGCGTCTCGACGACGACGCGGAAGCCGAACACGTCCGAGAGCTGCTCGAAGGCGACGGATTTGCGCTCCATCTTCGACCAGATCGAGAACGGCCGCTTCTGGCGGCCGGTGACGGCGGCCTCGATCCCGCGGGCGGAGAGTTTTGCGGTGAGGTCGCGCTCGATGGTGTCGACCAGGCTCTCGGTCTTCGCGGTGAGGTCGGAGAGCCGCCGCGTGACGGTGGCGTAGATCTCCGGCTTCAGGTTGCGGAAGGACAGGTCCTCTAGCTCCTCGCGCAGCTCCTGCATGCCCATGCGGCCGGCCAGCGGCGCGTAGATGTCCAGCGTCTCCTGCGCGATCCGCTCGCGCTTGTCGGCGCGCATGTGCTGGAGCGTGCGCATGTTGTGCAGGCGGTCGGCGAGCTTGACCAGCAGCACGCGCACGTCCGCCGCCACGGCCAGCAGCAGCTTGCGGAAATTCTCGCCCTGCGCCGCGCGCTTCGAGACAAGGTCGAGGCGCTTGAGCTTGGTCAGGCCGTCGACCAGCGCGCCGATCTCGGGGCTGAACAGCTCGCGGATCTCGTCAAGCGTCGCCGCCGTATCCTCGACGGTGTCGTGCAGCACCGCCGCGACGATGGTCGCGTCGTCGAGGCGCAGATCGGTGAGGATCGCCGCGACCTCGAGGGGATGGGCGAAGAACGGGTCGCCGGACGCCCGCTTCTGCGTGCCGTGCGCGCGCATGGCGTAGACGTAGGCACGGTTGAGCAGCGCCTCGTTCGTCGCGGGGTTGTAGCGCTTCACCCGCTCGACGAGTTCGTACTGGCGCATCATCCGCCGGGAGACCCTTTCCGATCGCGAGGAGGCGCAAGTCTCACGCAAGCCGCGGCCGCGCGCCAGCCCCGAATGCGTCGCAGCCCGAGAAAGCCGAGGCGGCGCGCAAGCAAAAGGCCCGGCGTCTCCGCCGGGCCCGTGAAAGTCCGAAGTCCGGCGACGACGCCGAAGAGGCTACTCGCCCTCGTCGTCGGTCTCGACGGGCGGCGCCAGGTTCTCGAGGCCGCGGAGCAGGTCCTCCTCGCTCATGCGGTCGAACTGCGGCGCGGAATCGTCGCTCGCGGCGGTCGGCGAGACGGCGGCGGCGGTGGGCGAGCTCGACAGCAGCGGCACGGCCTCGGCCTCCGGCTCGTCGACCTCGACGTACTTCTGCATCGAGTGGATCAGCTGTTCCTTAAGGTCGTCGGCGGTGATGGTCTCGTCGCCGATCTCGCGGAGCGCCACGACCGGGTTCTTGTCGCGGTCGCGGTCCACGGTGAGGGGCGCGCCGGCGGCGAGGAGACGCGCGCGGTGACTCGCGAGCAGGACCAGCTCGAACCGGTTCTCGACCTTCTCGATGCAATCTTCGACGGTGACGCGAGCCATGCGCGGCGGCTCCTTCCAGCGGATACGGGGATGTCGGGCGGTGCCGGCTCATACACCGGTTGCGGTTTGGCAACAAGCACAGCGGTTTATTGCGTCGTGCATCCCGCGAGACCGTGCCGCCGACGGTGCGAATCGCCGAGCCGCGACGGCCCGGGGCGCAGGCCCCGTTTGTGCGCTGCATTGTTGACACCCGCGGCGGGTGGTGCGACTGCGCCGCCCTTTCCGACAATGGGTTAGGCGACGGAGCGACCGTGCGGGCACTCATCTTTCCGGGCCAGGGCAGCCAGGCCGTCGGCATGGGCAAGGCGCTGGCCGAGGCCTTCCCGCAGGCGCGCGCCGTGTTCGCCGAGGTCGACGACGCCCTGGGCCAGCCGCTCTCCCGCCTGATGTTCGAGGGCCCGCTCGACGCGCTGACGCTGACCGCCAACGCGCAGCCGGCGCTGATGGCCGCGAGCCTCGCGGTGCTGCGGGTGCTGGAGGCCGAGCGCGGGCTCGATCTTGCGCGCGACGTCGCCTTCGTAGCCGGGCATTCGCTCGGGGAATATTCCGCCCTCGCCGCCGCCGGCAGCCTCACGATCGCCGACACTGCGCGCCTGCTGCGCATCCGCGGCGAGGCGATGCAGGCAGCGGTCGCCCCCGGCGACGGCGCCATGGCGGCGCTGATCGGCGCCGAGGTCGAGACCGCCGCGGCAATCGCGGCGGAGGCGGCCGAGGGGGCGGTCTGCGACGTCGCCAACGACAACGGCGTCGGCCAGGTCGTTCTCTCGGGCGACCGGGCCGCGGTCGAGCGCGCCGTGGCGCTCGCGCAGGCGCGCGGGATCAAGCGCGCGGTGATGCTCAACGTTTCGGCACCGTTCCACTGCCGCCTGATGCAGCCCGCCGCCGAGGCGATGCGAGCGGCGCTCGACGCGGTCACGCTGAACCCGCCGGCCGTGCCGCTCTACGCCAACGTGCTCGCGGCGCCGGTCTCGGATCCCGATGCGATTCGCCGAAACCTCGTGGCGCAGGTGACCGGAACCGTGCGCTGGCGCGAGAGCATCGCGGCCATGGCGGCGGCGGGCGTCGACGCGTTCTCCGAGATCGGCTCCGGCAAGGTTCTGTCGGGCCTCGTCAAGCGCATCGCGGCCGGTGCCGCGGCGGTGCCGGTCGGGACGCCGGACGACGTCGCCGCGTTCTCCGTGGCGTGATCGAGGCCCGCGCGCGCCTTCCTTCTCCCCTCTGCGTGAGAAGGTGGCCCGCGAAGTGGGTCGGATGCGGGGAGCGACGCCTCCGGATACGGCGCTCCTCCCCCGACCCCCGCTGACGCGGGGGCCACCCTCCCCCGCAGAGGGGGGAGGGAGACGCGCGGAGCCGATACCAAGACTTCGACACCCACAGATGAGGTGATCCCCATGTTCGATCTCACCGGCAAGAAAGCCCTCGTCACCGGCGCCACCGGCGGGCTCGGCGGCGCCATCGCGCGGGCGCTGCATGCGCAGGGGGCGGCGGTGGCGCTGTCGGGCAC
>NZ_VRVH01000193.1:0-8757 GCF_008040095.1 Methylobacterium sp. WL6
GCGGGCGGGCTGCTCGGCGCGCTGACCGGCGCCGGCCTCAGCGAGCACGAGGCGGAGACCTATGCGGAGGGCGTGCGCCGGGGCGGGACCCTCGTCACCGCGCGCGTCGACGAGGGCCATGCCGACCGCGTCCTCGCCATCCTCGATCGGCACGGCTCGATCGATCTCGACGAGCGGGCGCAGGGCTGGCGGGCACAGGGCTGGACCGGCGGGATGACCGGCTCGGATGGGGCGAGGGGTGAGATCGGGTCGACCGCGATCGGCGCCGCGGGCTCGACTACGACGGGGCTCGACACCGAGAGCGGCCACACCCTGCTGCCGGCGGAGGAGCACAAGGCCGCGGGCACGCCGCCTGCGCCGACCCAAACCTTCGGATCGGACCGCCGCTGACCGCCCGAACCTGGTCGCCTTGCGGCGATCAGGTTATCTGCTTGCGGGCAAACAGGGCGGCGGCGAAGAACACCGCCGCGCCCGCCGCGACCAGGCTGCTCATCAGCAGGCGCCGCGGCTGCGTCGAGGATTCCGCCAGCACCGGCTCGACGATCGGGCTGAAGAACTCGATCTGCCGCGCCGCGATCATCCGCGCGCGCTCGTTGGCGGCGATGACCTTGGCGTAGTATTTCTCGGTGTCCTTGCGCTCGTTGTCCAAGGCTTCGAAGCGCGTCAGCGCGTCGGAGAGCAGGCGCTTCTGCTCCGGATCCTGGCTCGCCGACTGACGCTCGATCCGGCTGATGTTGTCGTCGAGGTCCTTGATCTGCGCCTTCATGTCTTGGATCCGGCGCGATTCCGGTGCGAGGTCGCGCAGCGACATCGTCAGCTGAACCGACAGGTTGATGCGCGCGGCACGAAGCTCGCCGATCACCTTCAGATTGGTCTCGTTGGCCTTCTGCGCGTCGAGGACGCCGTCCCGGTTGCGCAGGTCGCGCACCGCGAGGCGGATCTTGGCGAGGCGTTCCTCGGCGAGGCGCATCTCGCGGTTGCTCTCGGCGACCGCGTCGGTGCGCGCGCGCATGCTGAGCTCGTTCACCATCCGCTCGGCTTCCGCCATCACCGCCTTGGTGATCGCCAGCGACTCGGCCGGGTCGAATGCCGACACCGTCAGCGACATGATGCCGGAGCTGCCCTCGAGCTCGACGTTCACGCGCTCGTGCCAGTATTTCAGGAACTTCTCGATCGGCTTCTCGGCGTCGAAGCGGGAGAGGAAGTCGATCTGATCCCGGCTGAACCATTCCCGGATCGGCAGCTTCGCCTGGATGACTTCCAACATCGGCCGGCTGAGGACGTACTGGTGCGTGATCAGCACGTCCTGGGCCAGCATCTCCTTGGGAACGCCGGCGTTGGTGCCGACCGCGTCGGGGGTCGCCTTCTCGGCGCCGCCGAGCGCCGGGCGCAGCGCGAAGCGCGCCTCGGTGACGAAGCGGTCGGAGGCGATGAGGCCGTAGTAGATCCCGCCGAGCGCGGTCGGCAGGACGAAGCAGAGCACGAACAGGATCGGCAGCCACGGATCGCTCTTCACGTGGCTCTGGTAGGAGCGGATGCCCTTCTTGCGGTCGGCGAAGCGGGACAGCCGCGCGATCTGGCTCAGCGACTCCGCCACCGCCTTGGACCGGTCGGCGGTCGTCAACGGCTGGCCCTGGGGATTGCGGATCTCGACGTTCATGGACCTGCTGTTTCCGTTGTCCCGGCGGAGGCGGCGACCACCCTCGGCTTCGTGCGCGGCGAAACGATGTCCGCCGCGCCGCGCATCCTCACGCGTTCAGGCGGCGATAGACCTCGATCGCGTCGTTGACGTCCTCGTAGATGATCGCGCGGCCGTTGATCAGCACGATGCCCTGCGTGCACCACTCGCGGATGGTCTCCATCGAGTGGGACACCATGATGACGTCGGCCGACTTGCGCCGCTCGGCGAACACCTCCGAGCAGCGCCGCTGGAAGCGCGCGTCGCCGACCGCCGTGACCTCGTCGATCAGGTAGCAGTCGAACGGGATCGCCATGCTCATCCCGAAGGCGAGGCGGGAGCCCATGCCCGAGGAGTAGGTCCGGATCGGCACGTCGAGGTAGCTGCCGAGTTCGGAGAAGTCCTCGACGTAGTCGAGCACCCGCTTCGGGTCCTCGCCGTACACCCGGGCGACGAAGATCACGTTGTCGCGCCCCGTCATCATCGGGTGGAAGCCGCCGCCGAAGCCGAGCGGCCAGGAGACCCGGAGGTTCCGCTTGATCTTGCCGCTCGTCGGCTCCTCGGTGCCGCCGATCATGCGCATCGTCGTCGACTTGCCGGCGCCGTTGATCCCGAGGATGCCGTAGCTGATGCCGGGCTTCAGCGTCAGCGACACCCGCTCCAGGATCGTGCGGCGGTGGCCGTCGGTCTTGTAGATCTTGGTGACGTTCTCGAAGCGGATCACCGCGGGCCGGTCTCCTCGGCGCGACCGGGTCGGCAGGCCGCCCCGCGGCTGTGCGCACCGAAAACGGCGAATCTGAGGATGGCCGGCCGCGCGCCTAATCGACGGCCGGGGCGTGCAACTCGGCGTTGGTGAAGCGCTGCTGTTCCTCCATCACCAGCGCGCCGAGCTCGCGCTTGATCGCGTTGAAGTCCTGGCTCGCCGGATCGCGCGGGCGCGGCATCGGCACGACGACGTCGCGTTTGATCCGGCCCGGGCGGTAGGTCATCACCAGGATGCGGTCGGCGAGGTAGATCGCCTCCTCGATCGAGTGCGTCACGAACACGATCGTCTTGCGGTATTCCGACCAGATTCGGAGCAGCTCGTCCTGCAGCGTTCGGCGTGTCAGGGCGTCGAGCGCGCCGAAGGGCTCGTCCATCAGCATCACCGGCGGGTCGAGGGCCAGGATGCGGGCGATCGCGACGCGCTGGCGCATGCCGCCGGACAGGTCCTTCGGATAGCGCTTGCGGAAGTCGGAAAGGCCGAGCGTCGCGACGATGCGGTCGACGGTGACGGTCGCCTCGGGCTTGGGCACGCCCTTGATGTCGAGGCCGAAGCGCACGTTGTCCTCGACGTTCATCCACGGGAACAGCGCGTATTCCTGGAAGACCATGCCGCGATCCGGCCCCGGCTGGGTCACCGGGCGGCCGCCCAGCGTGATCCGCCCATCGGTCAGCGGGGTGAAGCCGGCGATGGCGTTCAGCAGGGTGGACTTGCCGCAGCCCGACGGACCGAGCAGGCACAGGAACTGGCCTTCGGGCACCGTGGCGGTGATGTCCTGCAGCGCCGCGACCGCGGCGGTTCCAGAGCCGAACACCTTCACGGCGTTCGCGACGACGATCTCTGCGGACATGAACGGCCTATCGCTCGAGGCCGCGATGCCAGCGCAGCAGGTGGTCGTTGAGGCGGCTCATCGCGCCGTCGATGATCAGGCCGAGGATGCCGATCGTCAGCATGCCGCCGATGATCTTGTCCGACCACATGTACTCGCGCGCCTCGAGGATGCGGTAGCCGAGGCCGTCGGAGACCGCGATCATCTCGGCGACGATCACGACGATGAAGGCCGTGCCGATCCCGATCCGCATGCCGGCCAGCACATAGGGGCTCGCCGCCGGCAGGATCACGCGGCGGAACATCGTCCAGGAATTCGCCCCGAGGTTCCGGGCTGCGCGGATGTAGATCGAGTCCACCTGCCGGACGCCGGCGATGGTGTTGACCAGCACCGGGAAGAAGGTGCCGAGCGCGATCAGGAACAGGGCGGGCGGGTTGCCGAGCCCGAACCAGACGATGGCGAGCGGGATGTAGGCGATCGGCGGGATCGGGCGCAGCACCTGCAGCAGCGGGTTGAACAGCGCGTAGAGCCGGTCGCTGGTGCCGAGCATCAGCCCGGTCGGCACCGCGAGCCCGGCCCCGATGACGAAGCCCGACAGCACCCGCGTCAGGCTCGACACCGCGTCGTGCGGCATCTCGCCGGAGAAGAGCCAGGTGACGTAGCTCTCCTGGCCCGGCTCGTAGGGGAGGGCGGGCAGGAGGCCGGCATACCACTTCACCGCGACCGCGCTCGGCGGCGGCAGGACGATCGGCGAAAACACCCCGACCCGGCTCAGGATCTCCCAGAGGACGAGCAGCCCGACCGGGACGACGGCGCCGCGAAGCGAGGACAGCCGCATCACTTGATCTTAAGCTCGGCCTTGGCCCTGTCGAGAAGATCGGTCTTCACCCACTCGGCGTCGCTCTTGGGCGGGGTCACCATCTTACCCAGGCCGTACTTCATCATGTAGTCGGTGGTCGTCTGCATGTGGCCGGCCGGGACGTCGTAGGTGTAGCTCGCGTTGGCCATGCCGTCGCGGAAGTCCTGGCTCGAGAGCTGGCCCTTGAACACCGATTCACGCACGTACTTCTCGGCGAGCGCCGGGTCGTCGATGAACGCCTTGGTCGCGGCCACGAACAGCTTGAGGACGCGTCCGGCGATCTCGGGCTTCTCGTTGTACATCTTCTCGGTCATGACGAGCGGACGCACCGGAATGCCGATCGGCGTGTCGTAGGGCTTGACCACCTCGACGCCCCAGCCGGCGCTGATCGCCTGGGTCGATTGCGGCTCCGACTGGCAGATCACGTCGACGTACTTCTGCGCCAGCGCCTGGTTCAGGTCGGCGTAGTTGTTGAAGTAGATCAGCTGCACGTCCTTGCCGGCGCGCTCGCCCCAGGTCATGCCGTGCTTGTCGAGCTCGGCGAGCAGCATCAGGTCCTGCGTCCCGCCGCGGACGGTGGCGACCTTGAGGCCCTTCACGTCCTTCAGCGTCTTCACCGCGTCGAGGTCCGGCCGCTTCAGGATCCGCACGCCGCCGTTGGCGAAGCCCGCCACGACGTAGAGCTTCACGCCGTTGCCGCGCGCCGCCACCGCGCCGTCGGCGCCCGAGGCCGAGATGTCGATCTGGTCGACCGCCATCGCCGGATAGATGTCGGCGCCCTTGGCGAACTGCTTCTCGTCGATCTTCAGGCCGAACTTCGGGGCGATCTCCTTCATGTACGAGATCGCGCCGTAATGGGCGAACTTCAGGTTCCCAAGGCGGACGACATCGTCGGCCTGCGCCGCTCCGGCGGCTAGGAACAGGATTGCGGCGGCGGCGGCCGAAGCGCGCTTGAACATCGATGTCCTCCGGTCGCAGGTCGTCCCGCCTGCGTTTGGCCCGACGCTGTACGCCGGGCGTCGCATTGACTAGGCGCGTGCTCGACTGAAAGTAAAGCGCAGGGAGGCAACGCGGTGACAGCTGTTGAAACGGATGAAACCGGCCCGATAGCCGTGGTCGGCTGCGGCACGCTCGGCGCGAGCTGGGCGGCGCTCTTCTTGGCGCACGGCTTCGATGTAGCGGCCTACGACACCGCCCCCGGCTTCGCCGATCGGATGCTTGCGTCCGTCGCCCGATACCGCGATCAGCTGGCCGAGCTCGGCCCGACCGGCACGGGTCGCCTCGAGATCTGCGAGACGCTCGACCAAGCCGTGTCCGGCGCCGTCTTCGTCCAGGAGAACGCGCCGGAGAACGAGGCGGTCAAGCGCACGATCCTGGCCGAGCTCGACGCGCGGGCGGCCCCCGGCGTGATCGTCGCGTCGAGCACCTCGGCGATGCTGCGCAGCCGGATCGTCGCCGATTGCGGCACGCCCGAGCGCGTGATCGTCGCCCACCCGTTCCACCCGCCGCACCTAGTTCCGCTGGTCGAGATCGTCACCGGCGACGCCGCGGTCGCCGAGCGCGCGGCGGCGTTCTACGCCGGGCTCGGACGGCGCCCGGTGATCCTGCGGCGCGAGATGCCGGGCCACGTCGCCAACCGCCTCGCCTCGGCCCTGTACCGCGAGGCGGTGAACCTCGTTGCCGAGGGGGTCGCGAGCGTCGCCGACATCGACGCCGCGCTCTGCAACGGGCCGGGCCTGCGCTGGGCGGCGATGGGGCCGCACATGACCTACCATCTCGGCGGCGGCGCGGGCGGCATCCGGCACTATCTCGACCATCTCGGCCCGAGCCAGGTCCGCCGCTGGGAGAGCCTCGGCCATCCCGACCTGAGCGAGGCGGTGAAGGACGCCATCGTCGAGGGCGTCGCGGCGGAGGCGGCCGGACGCTCGCTCGCCGACCTCGAAGCCCGCCGCGACCGGGCGCTGATCGACATCCTGAAGGCCCGGACCGAGGTCGCCGGGCCGTAGCCGGCGCAAGGGTTCGCTGCGGCCATGCGCCGGGCGCAGCGCGACGGCCGCAACGGGCGTGCTATGCGCGGCACCTCCTCGAACACGAACCGGTCGGCCATCCCGTGAACGCCGTGATGATCATCGTCCCGATCTTCGGGATCATCCTGATCGGCTGGGGCGCCGCGCTCGCCGGGCTGCTCTCCGACAAGGTGAGCGAGGGCCTGTCGGAATACGTCTTCGCCATCGCCGTGCCGTCGCTGATCATCGCGACGCTGACCCGGCCCGGCCTCGAAGGCGAGATCGCCTGGGGCTACTGGATCGCCTATTTCGGCGGCGCCGGCGTGTCGTGGCTCGCCGGCTCGCTGATTGCGCGGAGGCGGGACGGCATCGGGCGGCAGGGCGCGATCCTGCACGGCTTCGCTGCGAGCCAGTCCAACACGATCTTCGTCGGCGTGCCGACCATCCTGCAGGCCTACGGCGAGGAGGGCGCGTTCCCGCTCTTCCTGCTGCTCGCCGTCCACCTGCCGCTGATGATGGGCTGCGCCACCTTCCTGATCGAGGCGGAGGCCGGTCGCTCCCTGTGGCAGCGCCTGCGCGGCCTCGCTCTCGTGCTGATCCGCAACCCGATCTTCGTGGCGCTGCTCATCGGGATGGCGCTGAAGCAGGGCGGCGTCGTCCCGTCCGGCATCCCGAAGTCGCTGATCGACATGTTCGCGGCGACCGCCTCGACCTGCGCGCTGATCGCGCTCGGCGCCGGGCTGCGGCGCTACCGGGTGCTGTTCGACCTGCCGGGTGCCGTGGTGATCGCGCTGCTCAAGCTCGTCGTGCATCCGCTGATCGTGTGGCTGCTGGCGACCAAGGTGTTCGCGATGCCGCCGGCCTATGCCGGCGTCGCGACCCTGTTCGCGGCGATGCCGGTCGGCATCAACGCCTACCTGCTCGCCATGCGCTACCGCACCGAGACCGGGCTGATCGCGGCCTCCCTGCTGGTCTCGACGCTGCTCGCGCCCTTCACCACCATCGCCTGGCTGACCCTGCTCGGCCGGGCGTGACAGCGGCGCGCGGCTGACCCCTCCGCCGCGCCGGGCACGGTGGAAGTCGGCGCGCATCCGTCTATCTTCGCGAGCAACGGACCGGCGGACCACCGAACCGGCGAAGACAGTCTCGGAGAGGGACCGACCATGAACGCACCGATGCGCGCGCCTGCCGGAAGCGCCGGCCCCACGGCCAAGGCGTCGGCCGGCTTCGTCTGGGACGACCCGTTCCTGCTCGACGACCAGCTCACCGAGGACGAGCGCGCGATCCGCGACGTGGCGCACGACTTCGCGCAGGAGCGTTTGCTGCCCGGCATCGTCGACGCCTACGCCGAGGAGAAGACCGACCCGGACCTGTTTCGCGAGATGGGCGCGCTCGGCCTGCTCGGCGTGACGATCCCGGAGGAGTACGGCTGCGCCGGCGCCGGCTACGTCGCCTACGGCTTGGTGGCCCGCGCCGTCGAGCGGGTCGATTCCGGCTATCGCTCGATGATGAGCGTGCAGTCGTCCCTGGTGATGTACCCGATCCACGCCTACGGCTCCGAGGCGCAGCGCCGCAAGTTCCTGCCGAAGCTCGCGTCCGGCGAGTTCATCGGCTGCTTCGGCCTGACCGAGCCTGATGCCGGCTCGGATCCCGGCGGGATGAAGACGCGAGCCGAGAAGATCGACGGCGGCTACCGCCTGTCGGGCGCCAAGATGTGGATCTCGAACGCGCCCTTCGCCGACGTGTTCGTGGTCTGGGCGAAGTCCGACGCGCATGACGGCGCGATCCGCGGCTTCATCCTGGAGAAGGGCATGAAGGGGCTCTCCGCCCCGACGCTGAAGGGAAAGCTGTCGCTTCGCGCCTCGACCACGGGCGAGATCGTGATGGAGGGCGTCGAGGTCGGCGAGGACGCACTGCTGCCGAACGTCTCCGGGCTGAAGGGGCCGTTCGGCTGCCTCAACCGCGCCCGCTACGGCATCTCGTGGGGGGCGATGGGCGCCGCCGAGGATTGCTGGCACCGGGCGCGGTCCTACACCCTGGAGCGCAAGCAGTTCGGCCGTCCGCTGGCGCAGACGCAGCTGATCCAGAAGAAGCTCGCCGACATGCAGACCGAGATCACCCTCGGGCTGCAGGCGTCCTTGCGCGTCGGCCGCCTGATGGACGAGGGCAAGATGGCGCCGGAGATGATCTCGCTGATCAAGCGCAACAATTGCGGCAAGGCGCTCGACATCGCGCGGACCGCCCGCGACATGCACGGCGGCAACGGCATCATGGGCGAGTACCACGTGATGCGGCACGCCCAGAACCTCGAGACGGTCAATACCTACGAGGGCACGCACGACGTCCACGCCCTGATCCTCGGGCGTGCGCAGACCGGGCTGCAGGCCTTCTTCTGAACGGAGGACCGCGACGATTGGATGTTTCGCCGCGGGCACACGATACAACGGTACGTTTCTCTCTCTCGCGCGTTGTTTATCCGACAACATCATGTCGATGAACGAGTGAGAATCTTATGAAACGGATTGTTCTGACATCCGCGCTGATGGTCGGCGCCCTCGCGATGCTTCCGGCGACGGTCGACGCCCGCGGCTTCGGCGGTCGCGGCGGCGGCATCGGCGGCGG
>NZ_VRVH01000194.1:0-8699 GCF_008040095.1 Methylobacterium sp. WL6
CACCACGCCGATGCTCGGCTTCGTCGGCGCCACGGTGATCGGGCGGCTCGGCGACGCCGCGCTGCTCGGGGCGATCGCCCTCGGCGCCGTGATCTTCGACGCGCTGTTCTGGTCGTTCGGCGCGCTGCGTATGGCGACCGCCGGCCTCACCGCGCAGGCGGTCGGCGCCCGAGACGGCGCCGAGGTCGACCGGACCTTGGCGCGCGCCCTCGCGGCGGCCCTCGTCGCCGGCCTCGCCCTGGTCGTCCTGCAAGGACCGATCGCGGCCGCCGCCTTCCGGATCACCGGCGCGAGCCCCGCGGTGATCGCGGGCCTCGCGACCTACATCCACATCCGCATCCTCTCGGCGCCGTTCGCGCTGGCGAACTACGCCGTGCTCGGCTCAGTGCTCGGGCGCGGCCGCACCGATCTCGGCCTGCTGCTGCAGGTGGCGATCAACCTGGTGAACATCGGCCTGACGCTCGCGCTGGTCCTTGGCCTCGACCTCGGCCTGTCCGGCGCCGCCCTCGCCACGGTGATCGCGGAGGCGGCCGGCCTCGCCCTCGGCCTCGCGATCCTGGTCCGCCTCGGCTCGAAGCCCTGGCGGGTGCCGTGGTCCGAGGTCCGCGATCCCGTCGCGCTGCGGCGCACGCTCGCGATCAACGGCGACGTGATCGTGCGGACGCTGGCGCTCGTGTCGTCCCGGCACCGAGGCGGTCTGCACGTGGCCGACGATCGGCATCAGCGCGCGCAGCCGCATCGTCACGTCGCCGTGCAGGATCTGGCAGTGGTAGAGGTCGAACTGCAGCTTCAGGTTCGGCCGCGCGAGGTCGCGGATTAGCGCCACCGCCGCCCCGAAATCGTTCAGGAAGTAGCCCGGCATGTTGCGGCCGTTGATCGGCTCCAGCACGAGGTCGAGGCCCGCCGCGCCGAGAGCGTCGGCGGTCCAGGCGACGGCGCGGCGGTAGGCGTCGCGCGCGGCCGGATCGTTCGGGTCGGCCAGCCCCGCCATCAGGTGGAGGCGCCCGACGCCGGTGGCCTCGGCGTAGCGCAGAGCGGTCGCGACGCCCTGCTTCAGCTCGTCGAAGCGCTCGGGCAGGGCCGCGAGCCCGCGCTCGCCCGCCTCGAAGTCGCCCGGCGGCAGGTTGAACAGCGCCTGAGTCAGGCCGTGGCGCGCCAGGCGGTCGGCGATGGCGTCGGCCGGATGCGCGTAGGGGAACAGGAACTCGACGGCTCCGAAGCCCTGGTCCGCGGCCGCAGCGAAGCGGTCGAGGAAGGGGAGCTCGGTGAACATCAGGGTGAGGTTGGCGGCAAAGCGCGGCATGGATGGACCTCCTCAGCGCTTCGCGGCCGGCAGGGTCGCGCCCGAAACCTGGGCGTAGAGCCGCGCGACGGAGGCGTCGTCGTCGCGGCCCATCCCCGAGCCCGACGCCATCAGGAACATCTGCAGGGCGGCGGCCGCCACCGGCACCGGGTACTTCTCGGCGCGCGCCATGTCCTGCACGATGCCGAGGTCCTTGACGAAGATGTCGACCGCGCTTCTGGGGCTGTAATCGCCGTCGAGGACGTGCGGCATCCGGTTCTCGAACATCCAGGAATTGCCGGCCGACTTCGTGATCACCTCGTAGACGCGGGCGAGGTCGAGGCCCTGCTTGGCGGCGAAGCTCATGGCTTCCGACGCGGCGGCGATGTGCACGCCCGCGAGCAGCTGGTTGATCATCTTGAAGGCCGCGCCCTGGCCGGCTTCGTCGCCGAGCTCGTAGAGCGTGCCGGCCATCGCATCGAGCGCCGGGCGCGCCGCATCGAAGGCGGCGGCCGAGCCGGAGGCGAGGAAGGTCAGAGCCCCGTCGGCGGCGCGCGCCGCGCCCCCGCTCATCGGCGCGTCGAGGTAGTGCCGGCCGGTGGCCTCGAGCCGCGCCGCCAGCCGCCGGGCGACGGCCGGGTCCATGGTCGCCGAGGAGACGAACACCGCGCCCTCCGGCATCGCCGCCGCGGCGCCGGCCTCGCCGAACAGCACGGCCTCGGTCTGGGCGGCGTTGACGACGACGCAGATCACGACGCTCGCGCCCTCCGCCGCTTCGGCCGGGCTCGCCGTGCCGCGCCCGCCGGCCGCCGAGAAGCGGGCGACCGCCTCGGGGTTCACGTCGCAGGCCGCGACCGTGAAGCCGGCCCGCAGCAGCGAGGCCGCCATGCCGAAGCCCATCGAGCCGAGGCCGATCACCGCGGCGTGCCGGGCGGAGGAGGGTGCTGTCATCGGGGATGTCCGGTCGGGGGTCTGCGGAAGGTGCGCCGGTTTCAGCGGTTCACGAGGCGCTTGGGCGTCACGAAGGTCGCGACCGAGCCGAGCAGCAGCATGGCGGCGAGCGCGTACATGCCGGTGGCGGTGTTGCCGCTGTAGTCCTTCAGGGCGCCGATCACGTAGGGGCTGGCGAAGCCCGCGAGGTTGCCCACCGAGTTGATCAGCGCGATGCCGGCGGCGGCGCCCGCCCCCGACAGGAATGCGGTCGGCATCGACCAGAACAGCGGCGCGCACGTGAGCACCCCGCCCGCGGCGATCGAGAGCGCCATGATCGCGATCACCGTGCTGCCGGCGGTGGCGGCGACGACGAAGCCGACCGCGCCGCAGAGCGCGGGCACGATCAGGTGCCAGCGGCGCTCGCGCATCCGGTCGGCGCTGCGCCCGAGCAGGATCATCACGAACACCGCGAACAGGAACGGGATCGCGCTGATCAGGCCGATGTTGAGGTTGCCCTGCACGCCGGTGGCTTTCACCAGCGTCGGCATCCAGAAGGTCAGGCCGTACTGGCCCGTGACGAAGCAGAAGTAGATGAAGCTCATGAACCAGACGCGGCCGTTGCGGAACACGGTCGCGATCGAGTGCGGGCTCGCCTCCTTGCCGACGTTGTCGGCCGCGATGTCGCGCTCGATCACCGCCTTCTCGGGGTCGGTCAGCCACTTGGCCTCGGAGGCCCGGTTGTCGAGGTAGAAGAACACCGCGATGCCGACCAGCACCGCCGGCACCGCCTCGATCACGAACATCCACTGCCAGCCGGCGAGCCCGTGGGCGCCGTTGAAGGCATCCATGATCCAGCCCGAGAGCGGGTTGCCGAAGATGCCCGAGACGGGGATCGCGGCCATGAACACGGCGATGACCTTGGCCCGGCGATGCGCCGGGAACCAGGCCGTCGTGTAGAGGATCACGCCCGGGTAGAAGCCCGCCTCGGCCAGCCCGAGCAGGAAGCGCATGACGTAGAAGGTCGTGGCGGAGTTCACGAACAGGAACGCACCCGAGATGATCCCCCAGGTCACCATGATCCGGGCGATCCAGATCCGCGCGCCGACCCGGTGGAGGATCACGTTCGAGGGCACCTCGAACAGGAAGTAGCCGACGAAGAACACGCCCGCGCCGAAGCCGTAGACCGTCTCGCTGAAGCCGAGGTCCTGGGACATCTGCAGCTTGGCGAAACCGACGTTGACCCGGTCGAGGTAGGCGATGACGTAGCAGAGCGTCAGGAACGGCACGAGGCGCCAGAACACCTTGGTATAGGTCTGCTCGACGAAGTCCTTCGACGGCACGGCGCTGCCCGGCAGCACGGCGGCTGGTGAACTCATGGCGTCCTCCGTCGCCGACGTCTTGGCGTGCCGGCGTTCTGCTTGGTTCCGCACCGTTTTCCGGCGCTTGAGACCTGCCTATCGCAGTTTGGCAGCGCTGCCAATCAGCTTGCGGGTGACAGCGATGCTCGATATGTCGCTGAGCGCATCGCCACGCGAAGGGCCTCCATGAACCTGCATCGGCGCCTCGTGACGCTGGCGGACGTCGCCCGGGAATCGGGATTCGGCGAGAGCACGGTCTCGCGGGTGCTGCGCAACCAGGGCTCGTTCTCGAAGCGCACCGCAGACCGGGTGGCCGCGGCCGTGGCCGAGCTCGGCTACGTGCCGAACCGGCTGGCCGGGTCGCTCGCGGGCAACGCGGCGTCGGCCGGCTCGCAGCTCGTCGGCATCGTGATCCCGTCGCTCGCCAACATCGTCTTCCCCGACCTGCTGCGCGGGCTGACGGGGGCGCTCGACCGCACCGGCTTCCAGAGCGTGATCGGCGTCTCCGACTACGATCCCGACCGCGAGGAGGCGCTGGTCGGCGCGCTGCTGTCGTGGCGCCCGACCGGCCTCGTCGTCACCGGGGTGGAGCACAATCCCGGCACCGTCGCGCTCCTGCGCGCCGCCGGGATCCGCGTGGTCGAGATGATCGACACCGACGGGCCGGGCCTCGACCTCGTCGTCGGCTTCTCCAACCGGGCGGTCGGCGAGGCGAGCGCCGCGCACCTGCTCGGGCGGGGCTACCGCCGCATCGGCTATGT
Source organism: Methylobacterium sp. WL6 (assembly GCF_008040095.1). Lineage (NCBI taxonomy): Bacteria > Pseudomonadati > Pseudomonadota > Alphaproteobacteria > Hyphomicrobiales > Methylobacteriaceae > Methylobacterium > Methylobacterium sp. WL6. The sequence continues at coordinate 4,335 of NZ_VRVH01000194.1, forward strand.
CGGCCACGACATTCTGCGCGACCTCCGGGCGGGCAAGCGGCTCGCGGGATTCGAGGCGGCCCTGCAAGGCGCGGGGCACGGGCTGATCGACCGTGAGGTGGTCGCAGAACCGTCCTCCGCCACGGCGGGGCGCGCGGCGCTCGACCGGTTGCTCGACCGCACGCCGGACCTCGACGCCGTGTACTTCTCCAACGACGACATGGCGCTCGGCGGCTACTTCTGCTGCCTGGCGCGCGGCTGGTCGATCCCGCACCGGCTCGCGCTGTTCGGCTACAACGGCCTCGACATCACCGCGGCGATGCCGCAGCCGCTCTCGACCATCCGCACGCCGCGACTGCGGATCGGCGCTGTCGCCGCCGAGCGCCTGGCGGCCGGCGGCCCGGCCGAGACGATCGACCTCGGCTTCGAACTGATGGAAGGCGCGACCGCATGAGTCAGGCCCAATGAGCGAATCCACCCTGTGCGAAAGCATCTGCCGCTACGGGCGCTCGCTATTCGAGCGTGGGCTGACGCCGGGCTCCTCGGGCAACATCTCCCTTCGGCTCGATGACGGGGGCTGGCTGGTGACCCCGACCAACGCCTCGCTCGGCTTCCTCGACCCGGCCCGGATCTCGCGTCTCGACGCGACGGGACGGGTGGTCTCCGGCGACACGCCGACGAAGGAGATCCCGCTCCACACCGCGCTCTACGAGAGCCGCGCCGAGGCGCGCGCCATCGTCCACCTGCACTCGACGCACGCGGTCGCGGTGTCGATGCTGCCCGAGATCGATCCGAAGGCGGTGCTGCCGCCGCTGACGCCGTACTACCTGATGCGCACCGGCGGCACGGCGCTGGTCCCGTACTACCGCCCCGGCGACCCAGGCGTCGCCGACGCGATCCGGGGCCTGGCGGGGAAGTACAGTTCGGTGCTGCTCGCCAACCACGGCCCGGTCGTCGCCGGCGCGAGCCTGGAGGCCGCGGTCTTCGCCACCGAGGAGCTCGAGGAGACGGCCAAGCTCTACCTGCTCCTGCGCAACCTCAACCCGCGCTATCTCAGCCCCGCCCAGGTCGCCGACCTCGTCCAGCATTTCGGGCTGACGTTGCCGGAGCACGAGGGGGAGGGACACGGATGTGCTTCGTCCTGAAACCGCCCCGTCATTCCGGGGCGCCGAAGGCGAGCTCGGAATCCAGAATCACAGGTCGTTCCCCAGATTTCACCGATAGCGGATCTGGATTCCGGGCTCCGCTCCGCGGCCCCGGAATGACGGGGAGATGTTCAGAGGCCTGTCCACCCCGCGAGCGTTGGGTAGAGATCTGACCATTCGGGATTGAGGTCTTCGATCAGCCGGATCTTCCAATCGCGGCGCCACTTCTTCAGCGCCTTCTCGCGATCGATGGCATCGACGATCCGATCGTAGAACTCGTACCAGACGAGGCGATCCACGGCGTAAGTCGCTGTGAAACCGCGATTGCGTTTCACTTTGTGTTCGTGGACGCGCCGCGCGCGATCGTTCGTGACGCCGAGATAGAGCGTCCCGTGGCGACGGCTGGCGAGCATGTAGACCGCACGCGATATGGCTGACGATCCTCGAATCGCCGATCCAGCATCGCGAAAACCTCAATCCTTCGCCAGCATCGACCGCCCGATCGAGAACACCCGGCCGTCGCCGAGGAGATGCGCAGTGAACCCCGCCGAGAACAGCGGCTCGAACGCCGCGTCGCGGACGTTGAGGCCGCCGGCATAGGCGCCGAAGGCCGGCATCACCAGGCGGGTGCCGTCGGTGACGAAGCAGCGGCGGCGCACCGCGCGTCCGCGCATCGCGACCTTGCCGCACGGGTGGAGGTGGCCGGCGATCTCGCCCAGCGCCGCGCCCGGGGTCGGCTCGTGGCGGAGGGTGAGGCCGCCGAGCGTCATCACCTCGGCGTAGCGACCGCCGACGCCCTCGCTCAGGGCCGCGTCGTGGTTGCCGGCGATCCAGACCCAGTCGCGGCCCTGCTGCAGGGCGGCGACCATCGCCCGGTCGCCGGGCTCCATCCGCTCGGGGCCGCGGGAATCGTGGAAGCTGTCGCCGAGCGCCACGATGCAGGCCGGGTCGAAGCGCGCCACCGCCTCGTGCAGGCAGGCCAGCGTCTCGCGGGTGTCGTAGGGCGGCAGGAACTGGCCGGTGCGGGCGGCGTAGGCCGAGCCCTTCTCGAGGTGGAGGTCGGAGACGATCAGCGTGCGGTGATCGGCGAGCCACAGGCCGCCGCACCGGTCGAGGGTGAGGGTCTCGCCGGACAGCTGCAGGCCGGGGGATTTTTGAGTCTTCTCGAGTCTCAGGCCGAGCGCCAAGATGGTGTCCTCGTCGGTAGGGAAGGGCGGCGTCACCCCAGCGCCTCCTCGAGAAGCTGGGCCTCGGCCTCGGCCAGGATCTCGTCGGCGCCCTCGCCGTAGACCCGTTCGCGCCCGATCTCCAGCATCACGGAGACCGAGAGCGGCGAGACCCGGTCGAGGGCCTTGTGGGTGATTCGCCCCTGGATGCGCTCCAACATCATGCCGAGCCGCCTCACGTCGAGGAGTCCGGTTGCCGCATCCTGGCGCGCGGCGCGCATCAGCAGGTGGTCGGGCTGGTGCTTGCGCAGCACGTCGTAGATCAGGTCGGTGGAGATCGTGACCTGCCGGCCGGTCTTCTTCATCCCGGGATGGCGGCGCTCGATCAGCCCGGCGATGACCGCGCATTGGCGGAAGGTGCGCTTCATCATCGAGGATTCGTCGAGCCAGGCGTCGAGGTCGTCGCCGAGCATGTCCTGCGCGAACAGGTCTTCGAGGAAGGCGGGATCCCGGGCGATCCGCTCGGACAGGTCGCGGGTCATGAAGATCGCGATGCCGTAATCGTTGGCGGCGAAGCCCAGCGGGCGCAGGCCGGCGCGCTCCAGCCGCCGGGTCAGCAGCATGCCGAGCGTCTGGTGCGCGAGCCGGCCCTCGAACGGGAACGCCGTGAGGTAGTGGCGCCCGGCCCGCGGGAAGGTCTCGACCAGGAGGTCGCGCTCGCCCGGCAGCAGCGAGCGGCTGCGCTGGAGGAGCAGGTAGTCGGCGACCTGGCGCGGCAGCCGGTCCCACTCGAATGGGTCGGCGATGATCGCGCGGACGCGCGCGGCGAGGTAGGTCGAGAGCGGGAACTTCGAGCCGGCATAGGACGGGATCGCCGGGTCGGTCCCGGGCCCGGCGCGCGTGGCCATCGCCTCGTCCTCGGCCAGGCCCTCGAAGCGCAGCACCTCGCCGGCGAACAGGAAGGTGTCGCCCGGCGTCAGCGTGTCGGCGAAATCCTCCTCGATCTCGCCGAGCACCCGGCCGGTCTTCGGCAGCACGGTGTTGGGCTTGCCCCGCATCGCGCGCGCGAGGCGGACCTTCACCTTCGCCGCCTCGACGATGGTGCCGATGTTCATCCGGTACTGCTGGGCGACGCGCGCGTCGCGCACCCGCCACAGCCCGTCCGGCCCGCGCAGGATCTTGGCGAAGCGCTCGTAGGCGCGCAGCGCGTAGCCGCCGGTGGCGACGTAGTCGACGACCGCCTCGAAATCCTCCCAGGACAGGGTGGCGTAGGGGGCGGCCGAGATCACCTCGTCGTAGAGCGCCACCGGGTCGAACGCGTCGGCGCAGGCCATGCCGAGCACGTGCTGGGCGAGCACGTCCGGCGCGCCGAGGCGGGCGTCGGGCGTGTCCTGCGCCGCCTCCTCGACCGCGTCGAGCGCCGCTTGGCATTCCAGGATCTCGAAGCGGTTGCCGGGGACGAGGTAGGCCTTCGACGGCTCGTCCATGCGGTGGTTGGCGCGCCCGATCCGCTGCATGATCCGGCTCGCCCCCTTCGGCGCGCCGACGTTGACCACGAGGTCGACGTCGCCCCAGTCGATGCCGAGGTCCAGCGTCGCGGTGCAGACGATCGCCCGGAGCGAGCCCGCCGCCATCGCCGCCTCGACCCGGCGGCGCTGGGTGGCGTCGAGGGAGCCGTGGTGGAGCGCGATCGGGAGCACGTCGTCGTTGAGCCGCCACAGCTCCTGGAAGGTGTACTCCGCCTGGAGCCGGGTGTTGACGAAGACCAGCACCGTGCGGTGCGCCCGGATCAGGTCGTAGATCGCCGGCATGGAATGCCACGCGGTGTGCCCGGCGAGCGGCAAGGTCTTGCCGGTGTCGAGCAGGTGCAGGTCGGGCGCCGCGCCGCCGGCGACGACGACGAGGTCGGCCATGCGTGGACCTTCCCCTCCCCCCCCTGCGGGGGCGGGTGGGCCTCGCGTGAGCGAGGGTCGGGAGAGGGGAGCGACGTATCCGGAAATGCCGCTCCCCTCCCCCGACCCGCTGCGCGGGCCACCCTCCCCCGCACAGGGGGGAGGGCAGGGGACGTCCGCCTC
>NZ_VRVH01000195.1:0-8689 GCF_008040095.1 Methylobacterium sp. WL6
CCCGAGGGCGGGGGCGGTCGGGGTGGCCACGCGCGATTCCTCGACCCAGGCGCCGCGCGGGATATCCTGCGTCGCGATGCCGACGACCTCGCCGTAGCGCCGGACCTCGCCGCCCTCGGGGATCGCGGCGAGCGCCACCTTGTGGCCCTGCGGCACGAACTCGACGAGGGTCAGCCCGTCCGGGAACACCGTGCCGGCCGGCAGCCCGAAGGCGTTGACGACGATGGCGACGTTGTCGCTCGCGTGCAGGCGGATGGTGCGGGGGGCGTCGCCCAGGGCGGGCCCGGCCGGCGGCACCGGCGGGGCTTCGATCACGGCGTCTGGCATCGCATGCTCCCTGGCGGTCGGCGGTCGGTCAGGCGCGGCGCAGCTCCACCCGCCGGATGTCGCCGACGAGGAGGAGATAGGCGCTCATCGCCACGAGCGCGTTGATCCCGACGAAGACCAACGCCGTGTCGAACGAGCCCGAGGACTGGACGAGATAGCCGATGATGATCGGCGTGGTGATGCCGGCGGTGTTGCCGAACATGTTGAACAGCGCGCCGCTCAGGCCCGCCGCCTCCTTGGGCGAGGTGTCGGACACCACCGCCCAGCCGAGCGCCCCGAGGCCCTTGCCGAAGAAGGCCGCCGCCATCAGGCCGATCACCAGGGCATGCGAGTCGACGTAGTTGCAGGCGATGATCACCATCGACAGCAGCATGCCGGCGATGATCGGCAGCTTGCGGGCGATGTTGAGCGAGCCGGTCCGGCGCAGGAGCGCGTCGGAGATCACGCCGCCGAGGATGCCGCCGACGAAGCCGCACAAGGCCGGGAGCGAGGCGGTGAAGCCGGCCTGGAGCACGGACATGCCGCGCTGCTTGACGAGGTAGATCGGAAACCACGTCAGGAAGAAGTAGGTCATCACGTTGATGCAGTGCTGCGCCACGTAGATGCCGAGCAGCATCCGGTTGCCGAGGAGCTGCTTGATCGTTCCCCAGGTGCCGGCGGCGGGGGCGGCGCCCGCCCGCACCGGCTTCGCGTCGCGCGCTGTCGACGTGGTCGCGCCCGACGGCGCGGCGCCGACCTGCACCAGCGCGCCGCCCCGGACGATCTCGTCGAGCTCGCCCGAGGTGACGCTCGGATGGTCCTTGGGGTCGTGGATCAGCCAGACCCAGAGCAGCACCATCGCCAGGCCGATCAGGCCCATGCTGAAGAACGCGTAGCGCCAGCCGAAGCTCTGGGTCACCCAGGCGGTGAGCGGCGCGAACAGCACCGGCGCGAAGTATTGGGCCGCGTTGAACACGGCCGAGGCCTTGCCGCGCTCGGCCGCCGGGAACCAGGCGGTGACGAGGCGGGCGTTGCCGGGGAAGGACGGCGCCTCGGCGATGCCCACCAGCATCCGCATCAGGAAGAACACCGCCACCGCGGAGCCCGCGCCGAGGAAGCCGGCCCAGCCCTGGACGAAGGTGAAGAACGACCAGAAGAACACGCCGCCGGCATAGATCCACTTGGTGCCGTAGCGGTCGAGCAGCCAGCCGCCGGGCAGCTGGGCCGCGACGTAGGACCAGCTGAAGGCGGAGAGGATGTAGCCCATCTGCACGGGCGTGATGCCGAATTCCTGCGCGATCGGCACGCCCGCTATCGAGATGATCGCGCGGTCGGCGTAGTTCAGCACCGTGACCGCGAACAGCACGAGGAGGATCAGGTAGCGCACGCGCATGCGCGTCGCGCTCTGCACCGGAATCGCCAGCGACATGGTTTCCTCCTCGGGATCGCCCGACGGATGCGTGCCCGTCGCGGTCGGTTTCCTTGAGGTTTCCAGATTAGTCCGCCCGGTCGATACCTTCCAATCCAAACGATGGATCGATCGATGCCATCGCGGCATCGATCTATCGAGCCTTGATCAGGCGGCGCCGACCTCGTGGTCGGCCATGATCTCCAGCGCGCGGACCATCGCCGAATGGTCCCAGGCCGCCCCGCCGTTGGCGACGCAGGCCGAGAACAGCTGCTGCGCCAGAGCCGTGGCCGGCAGGCTGAGCCCGAGCGCGCGGGCGCCCTCCAGCGCCAGGTTCAGGTCCTTCTGGTGCAGCCCGATGCGGAAGCCCGGATCGAAGGTGCGGTCGATCATGCGCTTGCCGTGCAGCTCGAGGATGCGCGAGGTGGCCAGGCCCCCGGTGATGGCCTCGCGGACCTTGGCCGGGTCGGCGCCGGCCTTCGAGGCGAACAGCAGGCCCTCGGCCACCGCCTCGATGGTGAGCGCGACGATGATCTGGTTGGCGACCTTCGCCACCTGGCCCGATCCGACCGGGCCGACATGGGTCACGGTCTTCCCCATGGCCGCGAACAGCGGTTGTGCGCGCCCGAAATCGGCCTCGTCGCCGCCGACCATGATCGAGAGGGCGGCGTTCTTCGCCCCGACCTCGCCGCCGGAGACCGGCGCGTCGAGATAGGCGCCGCCGCGCTCCCTGATGCGGGCGGCGAAGTCCTTCGTCGCGATCGGCGAGATCGAGCTCATGTCGATCACGGTCGTGCCGGGCCTCAGGCCCGCCGCGACGCCGTCCGCGCCGAACAGCACCGTCTCGACGTCGGGGGTGTCCGGCAGCATCAGGATGACGACGTCGGCGCGCTCGGCGACCTCGGCGGCGGTGGCACAGGGCGTGCCGCCGGCGGCGACCAGGGCCTCGGGCACCGCCCGGCGGCTCTTCAGGAACAGGCTGTGCCCGGCGGCGATCAGGTGCCCGGCCATGGGCGCGCCCATGATGCCGAGGCCGATGAATCCGATGTTCATGGTGGTGTCTCCCGGAATGGCGCATCCGCCCTCCCCCGCGGAGGGGGAGGGTCGATCCTGGCTCAGCCCCTGAAGCGGGCGGCGAGCGCCTCGGATTGCCGCGCGAGCAGGCCCATGTCGGAGCCGACCGCGGTGAAGCGGGTGCCGGCGGCGATGTAGCGGTGGGCCAGATCCTCGTTGGCGGTGAGGATGCCGGCATGCTTCCCGGCCTTCGTGATGCGCGCGATCGTCTCCGCGATGATCGCCACCACGTCGGGATGATTCTGCTGGCCGAGGTAGCCGAGGCTGGTCGAGAGGTCGCCGGGGCCGATGAAGACGCCGTCGACGCCCTCCACGCCGGCGATCTCGTCGAGGTTGTCGAGCGCCCGCCGCGACTCGATCTGCACGGCCACGAAGATCTCGGCCTCGCAGCGGGCGTGGTAGTCCGGGATGCGGCCGAAGCGGGCGGCGCGCGGCGCCTGCGAGAAGCCGCGCACGCCGCGCGGGGCGTAGCGGGTCGCGGCCACCGCGCGGCGGGCCTGGTCGGCGTCGTCGATGTTGGGGATCATCAGCGACTGCACCCCGGTGTCGAGGATGCGCTTGATGGTGATCGCCTCGTCGCTCGGCACCCGCACCATGGCGTGGGCCGGGCTCTCCATCATCGCCTGGACCTGACTGTAGACGTCCCGCAGGTCGTTGGCCGAATGTTCCATGTCGAGGAGCAGCCAGTCGAAGCCGGAGCCGGCCACGACCTCGGTGGAGATCGGGCTGGCGAGGCTGCACCACAGGCCGATCTGCTGCCGGCCCTGGCCGAGCGCCGCCTTGAAGCGGTTGGAGAGGATGTCCATCGGATGTGCTCCTTCGTGGAATCGGTTGCGAAGCGGACCGTTCGGATGCCCGCCGCCGTCCTTCCGGGGCTCGCCGAAGGCGAGAGCCCGGAATCCAGAACCGCGCGCCTGGTCGACGAGGCGGACGCGATCCGTTGTTGTCTTCAGCCCCGGCGGCTCTGGATTCCGGGCTCCGCTTCGCGGCCCCGGAATGACGGACAGGGGGGCGTCGCCGTCACCGCACGAGGCATGGGCGCTTGTTGTCGAAGGTCCAGTTCGGGACGAGGAACTGCATCGCCGCCGCGTCGTCGCGGGCGCCGAGGCCGTGGTCCAGATAGAGCGCGTGCGCCGCCTCGACCTCGGCCATGTCGATCTCGATGCCCAGCCCCGGACGATCCGGCACCCGCACGAGCCCGCCGCGGATCGCCAGCGGCTCCTTGGTCAGGCGCTGGCCGTCCTGCCAGATCCAGTGCGTGTCGATCGCCGTCACCTTGCCCGGGGCGGCGGCCGCGACGTGGGTGAACATCGCCAGCGACACGTCGAAGTGGTTATTCGAGTGCGAGCCCCAGGTCAGCCCGTGGTCGCGGCAGAGCTGCGCCACCCGCACCGAGCCGGCCAGCGTCCAGAAATGCGGGTCGGCCAGCGGGATGTCGACGGCGCCCAGCTGGATCGCGTGGTTCATCTGGCGCCAGTCGGTGGCGATCATGTTGGTGGCGGTGGGCAGGCCCGTGGCGCGGCGGAACTCGGCCATGATCTCGCGGCCCGAGAACCCGTCCTCGGCCCCGCACGGATCCTCGGCGTAGGCGAGCACGTCGCCCCGCCCCTTGCACAGGCGGATCGCCTCGGCGAGCGACCACGCGCCGTTCGGGTCGAGGGTGACGCGGGCTTCCGGGAAGCGCTCGTGGATCGCGGTGACGGCGGCGATCTCGTCCTCGCCGGCGAGCACGCCGCCCTTCAGCTTGAAGTCGTTGAAGCCGTAGGCCGCATGCGCGGCCTCGGCCAGGCGTGCGACGGCGTCGGGCGTCAGGGCCTCCTCGTCGCGCAGCCGCATCCAGCCGTCGCGGGCGATCGGCTCGCGATAGGGCAGATCGGTGCGGCGGCGGTCGCCGACGTAGAACAGGTAGCCCAGCATCCCGACGGCGTCGCGCTGCTGGCCCTCGCCCAGCAGGGCCGCCACCGGCACGTCGAGGAACTGGCCGAGCAGGTCGAGGAAGGCGGATTCCACCGCCGTCACCGCGTGGATCGTGACGCGCAGGTCGAAGGTCTGGAGGCCGCGCCCGCCGGAATCGCGGTCGGCGAAGCGCGCGCGCATCGCGTTGAGCACCGCCTGCCAGGCGCCGAGCGGGCGCCCGACGATCAGGTCGCGGGCCTCCTCCAGCACGCCGCGGATGCGCTCGCCGCCGGGCACCTCGCCGAGGCCCGTCGCGCCGGTGGAATCTTCGAGGATCACCAGGTTGCGGGTGAAGAACGGGCCGTGCGCGCCGCTGAGGTTGAGCAGCATGCTGTCGCGGCCGGCGACCGGCACGACCCGCATTGCGGTGACGGTGGGGGAGCGCGAAAATCCGCGCGACGGGGCATCGACGGCGTCGGCCTGCATGCGTGCCTCCCGGGGCGTTGACGGGACCGGCGTCTGGCGCGCCGTCTGCCGCACGTTCTCGCAAGGATGCCGATGCGGGTCCAAGCCAAAGGCTAGATCGATCGATGCGCGACAGGCATCGATCATCCCGGCGGCAGCGCTGCCAGGATCGCGATCAGGCGCGCGATCAGCGGGTCGTCGCCGTCGCGGCGCCAGGCGAGGTGCAGCTCGGCCGGGCGCGGCGCGGGCAGGTCGAGGGGGCGGAACGCGACGCCCTCGAAGCGCAGGCGCTCGGCCGCCGCCGGCACCAGGGCGACCCCGAGGTTGGCACGCACCAGTGCCAGGATCGAGTGGATCTGCGTCAGCTGCTGCAGGATGCGCGGCTGGATGCCGGCCTCGGCGAACAGGCCGCGGACGAGGTCGTGGAAGTAGTGCGCCTCGTTCGGCGCGTAGGCGATGAACGGTTCGCCGTCGAGGTCCGCCAGCGTCAGGCCCGCGTGCGCCGCCAGGCGATTGCCGGCGGGCACGGCGACCACCATCGGCTCGGCCAGCGCCCGCACGGAGGCGAGGTCGGGATGGGTGACCGGCGGGCGCACCAGCGCCGCGTCGATGCGCCCGGCCAGCAGTTCCTCGACCTGATCCTTGGTCACCATCTCGCGCAGCGCGAGCGTCACGTCCGGCAGCGCGGCCCGGGCGGCGATGACGAGGCGGGGCAGGAAGTCGTAGGCCGAAGCCGCCGTGAACCCGAGCTTGAGCACCCCGGCCCTTCCGGCCGCGACCTGGCGGGTGACGTGGGTCGCGGTCTCGGCGAGCCGCAGGATGCGCTGCGCCTCGGGCAGGAAGCTGCGCCCGGCGGCGGTCAGGCGCACCGAGCGGCTGGTGCGGTCGAGGAGCTGCACGTCGAGGATGCGCTCCAGGACTTGGATCTGCCGCGAGAGCGGCGGCTGGGTCATGTTCAGCCGGGCGGCGGCCCGGCCGAAATGCAGCTCCTCGGCGACGGCCGCGAAGCACCGGAGCTGGCTGAAGTCGAACATGCGCGATCCTGGAAAGGCGACCCGGGTTGCGACGTGCCTGGATTGATCGCATCCCGATGCCGGTCGCGGCGAGACGGATGATGGCAGCAAAGCTTCGATCGGTCTCGTCGGCCTGCCTCGCGATGCGCTTGAACGCCTTCGGCTTGCGGAAGACGGTCTCGATCGGGTGGCGTCGCTTCGGCGAGGTGGATCGTCACGGGCACGTTCGACTTCGCCGTCGTTGACGTTTGTCCGATCGTCCCTCATATTGCGGACATGTTCGCGGGAGTTCCCCGGCTAAATTGCAGGACGACCCCGATGGCCGGCACATCCGCTCCGAACAGCCTCGACATCGCCGAGCAGGTCGCTCGCGTCCTCCGGTCGAACGCCGAGACCCAGAAATTCATTGAGGAACAAGCTAAGCTGCGCGCCGAGGCCGACAAGCTGACGCGCGAGCGAGCCTTGGCACCCTGGCAGATCGCCCTGTCCGGCATGGCCGCGGGTGCTGCGCTGTTCGGCGCGGGCGCCGCCTTCATCAAGGTGTTGGGCGGGTGACTGCCAGCCGCCTCCGCGACGTGCTCGCCCGGCTGCGCTGGTCGCAACGGGGCTTCGCTCAGGCCCTGGCCTGCGATGACCGCTTGGTGCGCCGTTGGGCCTCCGGCGACGCCGCGATCCCACCCGACGTCGCAGGCTGGCTCGAAGCGCTGGCCGAGGCGCATGCCCGCCATCCCGTGCCCGAGGGGTGGCGGCGGCGGTCCGCTTGAGCCGGTTGCGCGGACGTGTTCTGCGGGTCCGCGCAACCTGCGACCGGTCTGGAAGCCGGGCCGGAGACGTGTCGCCTTTGAAGCGTTGCCTTGCCGGCGCGAGCCCGCTCAGCGCAGCTCCACCCGCCGGATCTCGCCGACGACGACGAGGTAGCAGAACACGGCGACGAGCGCGTTCAGCCCGACGAACACCAGCGCGCCGTTGAACGACCCCGTCTGCTGCACGATGTAGCCGATCGCGATCGGGGTGGTGATGCCGGCGGTGTTGCCGAAGGTGTTGAACAGGCCGCCCGAGAGGCCGCCGCCCTGGCGCGGCGAGGTGTCGGAGACGACCGCCCAGCCGAGCGCCCCGACGCCCTTGCCGAAGAAGGCGAGCGCCATCAGCCCGACCACGAGCGCGTCGGTCTGGACGTAGTTGCAGCCGACGATGACCATCGACAGCAGCATCCCGCCGACGATCGGGATCTTCCGCGATGCGGTCAGCGACCAGCCGCGCTTGAGCAGGCGATCCGAGATCCAGCCGCCCAGGATGCCGCCGACGAAGCCGCAGAGCGCCGGCAGCACCGCGGCGAAGCCCGCCTGAAGGATCGACAGGCCGCGCTCCTTCACGAGGTAGACCGGGAACCAGGTCAGGAAGAAGTACGTCAGCGTGGTGATGCAGTACTGGCCGACGTAGATCCCGAGCAGCATGCGGTTGGCGAGCAGCTGCCGGATCGTGCGGCCGGCGTCGACCTGGGCCACGCCCGCGTCGCGGCCGTCCATGTCGAGGAGGGCGCCGCCCGCCTCGATGTAGTCGCGCTCCCCCTGGTTGATCGCGGGATGGTCCTTCGGCCCGTAAATCACCTGGGTCCACAGCAGCGCGAAGGCGATGCCGAGCGCGCCCATCAGGGTGAAGACGTGGTGCCAGCCGTAATGGTGGACGACGAAGCCCATCAGCGGCGTGAACAGAACGGTGGCGAAGTACTGCGAGGCATTGAAGAAGGCCGAGGCGGTGCCGCGCTCGGCGGTGGGGAACCACGCCGCGGTGATCCGGGCGTTGGCCGGAAACACCGGCGCCTCGGCGAGTCCCACCAGCAGGCGCAGGCCGAACAGCACCGCCACCGCGGTGAAGCCGGTGAAGAAGCCGACCGCCCCCTGCATCAGCGTGAAGGCCGACCACAGGAAGATCGCGCCGGCATAGACCCACTTCGCGCCGTAGCGGTCGAGCAGCCAGCCGCCGGGCAGCTGCGCCAGGACGTAGGACCAGGCGAAGGCGGAGAAGACGTAGCCCATCGCCACCGCATCGAGGCCCAGGTCCTTGGCCAGCGACGGGCCGGCGATGGAGAGCGTCGCGCGGTCGGCGTAGTTGATGGTGGTGGCGATGAAGAGCATCGTCACGATGAGGAGCCGCACGCGGCTGCGCTTCACCGCGGTCATGGCGAGACCCGCGCTCATACGACCTTCTCCCTGAAGGCGGACCGCCCGGCCGGTGCCGCGGCGGACAGCGGCCGTTCTCTGAAGGCCCCTCGACGGGGCCCCGGCGGCCGCTTGCGATCTCAGGTTAGGAGCGTCCCCGGCGCGGCGTCCAACTCAAAGGCTGGATGGATCGATGCGGCGCGCGCATCGATCGGCGGCGGGAAAGCGACGGGATGACGATGGTCGGGATGAGCGGGGGTGGGGCTTGAGCGGTCGGTACGGGCTGGAGATCCGGGCGGCCAGCGCCGCCGACGCGCCGGGGCTCGCCGCGCTGATCGGCTCGGGCGGCCCGGCGATCGCGGTCCGCG
>NZ_VRVH01000196.1:0-8648 GCF_008040095.1 Methylobacterium sp. WL6
CCCAGGCGCTCGAGGTGCTGGCTCACGCGCTCGGGCGCGCGCCGACGCTCGCCTCCGCCTACATCTGAGCGCCTGCCCGACCCCGTCGCGAGCCGCCGGTGCGGCGTCGCGTGCCGGAACTCGCCGGCGCCTGCTGCCATTCCGCTCCTATCCCGAGGCCGCGCGACCCCGCGCGATGCCCTTCGCTCACGCTTCTCCGGACGGACTTTCATGCAGCATCTTCGACGCGACCTCGCCGCGGCCGCCCTCCTCGTCCTCGGGACCGCCGCGGGCCATGCCCAGGGCAAGCCCCTGCCCGCGCCGTCGAGCGCCGTGATGCCGCCGGTCGAGCTGACGATCACCGCCGAGGGCGGCAAGCCGGTCTGCGCGCCGGCGGAGCTGCGCCTGCCCGCCAACACCGACGTCGCGCTGCACGTGGTCAGCCACGCCGACACGCCGGTGACGATCACAGCGGCGGGGCTGTTCGAGAACGGCCACGTGCTCCATGCCGACGGCGACCTCGTCCACGTGGCGAGCGAGAAGGGCTACCTGATCAAGCGGGACGGCCAGGGCACCCTGCGCGTGCGGACGCTCGAGGCCGGCGACCACGACTTCGCCTGCACCAGCACGGCCAACAAGAACGCGCCGTTCGTGGGCAAGCTCGTGCTCACGCCGCCGGCGAACTGATCGGCGAAGCCGACGAGCCGCGGCGCGGGCGTCCGAACAGGTATCACCGGAATTCAGCCTTAATTTTGCGTTACGAATTCAATCGGAATTCAACAGGTGTTGCAGACGGGACCTTTCGGTCGGCCCCGTAGGATCGTATTCGGATCCCGCAAGCCCGAACGCTCCGATGGTGCCCGTGCCGAACACCGCGTCCGCCCGCCGCGTCACGAAACCCCTGCGGGGACTGATTCGCGGCGTCGCCCTGCTCACCGGGTTGTTCGTCCTGCCGAGCGCGGTGCTCGCCTACGCCGACCTCCTCCCGGCCCCGTTCGATTTCGGCCTCGGCGATGCGGTCGCCGAGATCGACCTGCCGCACGTCGCCCGGCAGATCGCCATCGGCGCACCGCTGCGCATCGTCGCCTTCGGCTCGTCCTCGACCGAGGGCATCGGCGCCAGCACGCCGGCCAACGCCTATCCCGCCCGCCTGCAGGCGGATCTCCGCGCCGCCCTGCCGAGCGTCGCCGCGAGCATCACGGTGCTGAACCGCGGCATCGGCGGCGAGCACGTCGACGACATGCTGCGCCGGCTCGAGCGGGACGTGATCGCCGCCGAGCCGCAGCTCGTGATCTGGCAGACCGGCAGCAACGACCCGCTGCGCGGCGTCACCATCGAGCATTTCCGCGAGGCGACGGTCAGCGCCGTGCGCCGGATGCAGGAGGCCGGCATCGACGTCGTGCTGATGGAGCCGCAATGGTGCCCGAAGCTCGACGCCACCCCCGGCTCCGACCGCTTCCGCGACGCGGTGCGCGAGATCGGCGACGCGCTCGACGTGCCGGTGATCCGCCGCGCCGACCTGATGCGCGGCTGGATCCGCGACGGCAAGCTGACCCACAGCCAGCTCTTCTCCGCCGACGGCCTGCACATGGCCGACCGCGGCTACGCCATGCTCGCCAAGGCCGCCGCCGCCGCGATCATCGAGGATGCCGGCCGCGTCCAGGTCACCGAGGCGGTCGCCGAGTAGCGCCCGGCTCAGCGCTTCGGCCCGTCCGTCGGCTTGTCCGCCCGATCCCACTGCGCCTTCGCCTCGGCCGCCGGCTTCGTCAGCAGCACCTTGCCGTCCACCGTGCCGATCCACGCGATCGGCACGGCGTGATGGCGTCCGCCGGCATCCCGGTCGGTCTCGGCCAGGACGATGGTGCCGTTCTCGACCTTGTCGACGGTGCCGACATGCGCCCCGTCGGCGCCGACCACCTCCATGTGCTCGGCGATGCGGGCGGCGCCCGCCGCCGGCGTGGTCTGCGCCACGGCCGCGGGCGCGAGCAGGATCGCCGCGGCGGAGGCGAAAGCGCGGCACCCGACGGTCTGCAAACGGTTCGGCATGGGCGATCTCCCTCGCTGCGCCGCGGCCGGCGTCCCTCCCAACCGCCCGGGGCCCCGCCCGTTTCCCCGCGGCGGGCCGGCCGCTGGCCCGCGGCTTGCGCATACCCTATCGCGGCGTGAGCCTTCGCATGGCGGGCCTTCGTGTCGCCGGCCGTTCCCGGCCGAGGCCCGAGGCGGCGGCCCCGACACGGGCTCGTCGCGCAAGCGTGTCACGCCGCACGGCGCAGGAACCGGCCCGGTTCCGTACGGACGAGGTGGGGATGGACGGCCCGGAACGTATCGCGATCCTCGGCGCGCCGACGGAGGTCGGCACCAGCGAGCCCGGCTCCGTGATGGGCCCGGCCGCCCTGCGCACCGCGGGCCTCGTCCGCACCCTGCGCGACCTCGGCCACGCGGTGGCCGACCATGGCGATGCGGTGCCCGACGGGCCGGCCGACGCGGTCGGCAGGCCCGCGGTCGCGGCCTCGACCTGCCCGTGGTCGTCGGCGGGGATCACAGCCTGTCGCTCGGGACCGTCGAGGGGGCGATGCGCCACTGCGCGCGGACCGGCCGGCCGCTCTTCGTGCTCTGGCTCGACGCGCATGCCGACTTCAACACCCCGGAGACCTCGCCTTCGGGGAACCTGCACGGCATGCCGCTGGCGGCGCTCTGCGGCGAGCCGGGCCTGTCCGACCTGTTCGCCGACCCCGACCGCCCGGCCCTCGACCCGACCCGCGTCCACCTGTTCGGCCTGCGCTCGATCGATGCCGGCGAGCGGGCCCTCGTGGCCGCGCGCAACGTCGAGGTCACCGACATGCGCCACATCGACGAGTTCGGCGTCGTGGCGCCGCTCCGGCGCAGCCTGGAGCGGGTCGCCGAGGCCTCGGGCCACCTCCATGTCAGCTTCGACATCGACTTCCTCGATCCCGGCCTCGCGCCGGCCGTCGGCACCACGGTGCCCGGCGGGGCGACGTTCCGCGAGGCGCACCTGATCATGGAGATGCTGCACGATTCCGGCCTCGTCGGCTCGCTCGACGTGGTCGAGCTCAACCCGTTCCTGGACGAGCGCGGCCGCAGCGCCCGCGTGCTGGTGGAGCTGGTCGCGAGCCTGTTCGGCCGCCGCATCCTCGACCGCCCGACCCCGATCGCCGCCGTGCCTGCGCCCGCGACGCGCGGATGAGCGACCGGCTCGCCGTTTCGGACCGGACCGACGCCGTCTCGCCCGAGACCGCGCCGGCGCGCCAGCGCTCGGTCGGCCGGGTGATGCTGCGCGTCGCCGCCGACGGCGCCGGCACGGCGACGCGGATCGCGGACCTCGCCGAATCCGGCCCCTCGCGCCTGCGCTTCCCGCGCGCGCATGGGGGCGCCGCGGAGGCGATCCTGGTCAACACCGCCGGCGGGATCGCCTGCGGCGACGACTTCGCGGTCTCGCTCGCGCTCGAGGCCGGGGCCGGCCTCGTCCTCACCACGACCGCGGCGGAGAAGATCTACCGCTCGGACGGGCCGGTGAGCCAAATCGCGAACCGCGTCGCCCTCGGCCCGGGGGCCCGGCTGGCCTGGCTGCCGCAGGAGACGATCGTGTTCGACCGCGCCCGCCTGCGGCGGCGCTTCGAGGCCGATCTCGCCCCCGATGCCGGGCTCCTGGTGTTCGAGGCCGTGGCCTTCGGCCGGGCCGCCCGCGGCGAGCGGGTGGAGGCGGGGCTGTTCGAGGACGTCTGGCGCATCCGGCGGGGCGGCCGCCTCGTCTACGCCGACAGCCTGCGCCTCGACGGACCGATCGCCGCCCGCCTCGCGCGGCCCGCGATCGGCGGCGGCGCCAGGGCCTGCGCGACGGTGCTCGACCTCTCCCCCGGGGCGGAGGCGCGCCTGGACGAGGCCCGGGGCCTGCTGGCGGAATGCGGCGCGAACGCCGGCTCGGGGGTCGAGGCCGGCGCGAGCGCCTGGAACGGCCACCTCGCGATCCGCCTCCTCGCCACCGATCTCGGGCCGCTGCGCGCCGTCGCCGCCCGCCTGCTCGTCCGCTACCGCGGCGTGGCGCTCCCGCGGGTGTGGCAGGCCTGAGGGCTCGGCGGCTTTCGACGGCCGGCGGTCCTTCAAAAGCGCGAATGCCCGACGATCCTGCGGAGATACGGCCTCGCGCCCGTTGCTCAGCGCCCGCCTCGTCTGCTAGAGACCCCTCACCCCGCGCCGGCCGCCCGGCACGGGATCTTGCGGGCGCCCCGTTTCGACGGCCGCGCCGGAGCGACGAGGCCTCGTGGCGGAGTGGTTACGCAGAGGACTGCAAATCCTTGCACCCCGGTTCGATTCCGGGCGAGGCCTCCACTACCTGCCTGTGAGCATTGATTTCATTAAGATATTTCGTCTGATTTTCCAACCCTTTCGATGCGGGTTGGAACCGCACGCGCGCTGAGCTTCGTGTTTGCGGCCTGCGAAAGTCGGCGTTGGTTCGCCTGTTTCGTGTACCGCTCAACCTCCGCCAGGGACCGGTGACCCGTCACTGAGGCGATCTCATGGGCCGTACAACCGGCTTCAGCGAGCCGACGAGCTGCAGCCTTCCGAAGGCCGTGGGTGACGCAAACCTCTGGAAGGCCGGCCGCGGCGATTGCATCGGCCATCTTGTTGCCGAGCCCCTTGGCCGTGAACGGTTTGTCGTAGGCGGTCGTCAGGATCGCGAGGTGGGCGATCGGCCAGTGCGACAGCGCGACTAACAGGTCAGTGTGAAGGGTGAGCCATAACTTGGTCCCGGTCTTCTCCTGGGTGACCGAGATTTCCTGCCCGGCCGCGTTCACGTCGCGCCACGACATCCGGGCGACGTCCGACACCCGCTGGCCGGTGTAGAGCAGGAGCGCAAAGGCTGTCCGCTGCTGGGATCCGAGCGGCCACCGCGCCTCGAAGCCGGCGATCTCTTCATCTGTCCAGGTATGGTGCTCACCCTCCTTCAGCTTCTTGATGTGCAAGGTCGGGTCGTCGCGGCGCCAGCCCAGGTCGATCGCGAACTTGATCAGGATGCGGAGCTTCTTCAGCGCGTCGTTCGCAGCCGAAGGGCGGTCGACGCGCTTGGCGGTGATCCGATTCACGTGTTCTCGGCGGAGATCCGCGACACTGCGATGTCCCAGGGTCTCCAGGCGGATCAAGCGCTCTATCGCCAAACGATAGGCCCGCTTCGTCGGGGCCTTGAGCGCCTGGAAATCGACGCTCTCAAAGTAGCTGGCGAGCAGCCGGTCGAAGGTCCCCGGCTCGCCTCGCTCCTTGCGTGCGGCCGGAACAGCTTTGTCGGCCTCGGCGATACGATAGGCCTCCATGAAGGCCTCCGAGCCCGGCGGACCAGGCAGTGGGGACCGCTTTCCGCCGGGGCGTCGGAAGTAGTACCGCACCGTGCCGTGACGGTCCTTGAAGTGATCGATGTAGGGCAGTTGGATCCGGCTCATTGCCAATCCGCAAAGGTATCGCCATCCGCCTCGGCGTTAGCGCTCTGTCGCTCGGGAAGCGCTTCGAAGAAAGCCTCAAGCTTGACCCGATCCCAGAGCACACGGGCGTTAATCTGCTTCGGCTGCGGCATCCGACCGTCTCGCACCATCTCATCGAAGAGGCTCGGCGAAACGCCGACATGGCGCGCGGACTCGATGCGGGACAAGCCGCGCGGCGCGAAGGCCGGCTGGTATCCGTTCTCAGGCAGTCGAGGTAGCTGCAGCGCCTTAGGCACTTCCTTAGCCTCTATATGATGTGACCAAAGCGGTGCAGTACGGCACTTACGTGGATCCTGAGTCCGGCAGCTTCGATCCGTAGGTGAACTCGTAAACGGATAGCTGTGATGATCGACGTTGCGCGTGTGCACGGAAGTGGCTAAATGCACACCGATAGTGTGGTGTCGCTCAAAAAATGTCAACGTTGCTGCGCACGAAAAGTGCGACCTGTTCACGTCTATGATTACTCCAGCGCAATGTCGCGCGGCGCGAGCCTTGCTCGATTGGAGCCGGGAACAGCTAGCTACTGCTGCGCGGATTGGCCTGCGTACCCTCGTAGATTTTGAGCGCGGCGCCCGCGATCCTCATCACGCCACGCTCGATGCGATAGAGCGTGCTCTGAGAAAGGCTGGTGTGACCACCGACCTCACAGAGGGAAACGGTTTGGGCGTTCGGCTAATCGGAACAGATGCTGATACTCGGTTCAATGGCGGGTAGGACAATGTGTTAGTTGTGGCGTCGATTGCTCGGTACGCCGACAAGCTGCCTGACATAGAGGACACACGACGACAGGCTGGTGTGGGCTAGTTCCCTATGCGGTGCCTGTGATGCTTCGTGCCGGGTCGTCGTGTGAGAGTCGGCGCAGTGTGGAACAGGAAGCGCCGGCGCCGGCTTATGGCCTACTCTTTGCCGTTTTACTGTAACCGGTGCGGATCGGCGTTTGCTCTGATCCAGCGTGGCGAAAGGATGTCGCCGTCCTCGGTGATGATCCAGGGCTGGGCGTCGTCAGCCTGGATGCTTTCGGCTGCAGCCGCGAGCGCCTCACGCAGTGTCGAGAATTCGCGTCCGAGCGCAGTACGAGCCTGCTCATGGCCCGGCCAGACGGTCAACTCAGCGCGCTTGTCGAGGTCGGCGAGTACCATGCATGTGCTCCGGTTCATCGCAGAAGCGGAGGTGTCTGCCGCTCCATGATGATGGGCATGTGGCGGTGTGGTTACTGAACCGTTTCGCGGGCTGCGCGCATTGAAATGATAGAATGGCGCATGGGCACAGAGAGCCCTCCGGTTAAAACGGAACGGCCTTGCCCGCTCCCACGGAAGCAGAAGCGGGCTTTTGCTAGCGATGCTACTCGGCTGCCTCAACCTCTGTGTCGTCGGCATCGAGGATGCCGTCGAGGTCGCCCACCAGCGCGTCAAGCTGCTCGGACGTCGAGCGGATCTTGAACCGCGTCCCGTCCTCAGCCTCAACCGCGATCTCGACGTGGTCGCCGACCTTGGCCGCCAGCGCCTGCTTCAGGATGTACGTCGTCACGTCTGCCTTGTCGGCCATGCCAGATCCTTCACGTTTGCCGCCGGCAACGCCCGGCTGTCGGGTTGGCTGATGCGGCAGAACCTCACGCCGAGGTAGGCTTCTCCCGAGCTATCCGGTTCCTCCACAGACCGAGAAATATCTCAGGGACCCGATCGTGAAGGGATGCGTTGGCCGGCGAGTCGACGACCAATCACGGTCGGTTGAGGAACGCAGCCATGATCGACACTACGAAGATCCAGGAACACATGCCGGTCTCCGGTTCCGATGGCGGCCATGTCGGCACGGTCGATCATCTCGACGGGCAGCGCATCTAGCTGACCCGCACTGACCCGGACGCGGAGGGCGTGCATCACTTCATCCATGTCGACTCGATTGATGCCGTCGAGAATGGAGAGGTGCGCTTGAACAGGACTACTGCCGAAGCCAAGGACGAATGGGGCACAGCGGAGTAGGCCTAGAGAACGCCATGCGGGAGGAGGGAAGCCCTCTCCCGCTCTCACAAGTTGTCCGGCCACCTGCCTGATTTAGGCTACGCCTACCCGTCTGATTGGCCCGGGATGGTAACGCCATTCCCAATCAGCTGCTGATCCCTAACCCGCCTTCTCCCTACGTTACTCCGTATCAGCAGCTGATCGGTTCGGAAGTGCCGGCAGACCGTTCCGATCCCGCCATCTGTTTCGAACGGCAGGCTCGATCCGTCGCAGCATGAAGTACCTATCGAGATCGACGCCGACGCTCAGGACCATCTTGTCGAAGACTTCGCCGGCCTGGGTAGCGCTGAAGCCTGCGTCGGTCAGGAGATCGACCATCGCCTTTCGGACGACGGTACGAGCCCCGTCGTGCTTCGATCCCCGGTATTGCATCAGCATCAGGAACAGCCCGATACGAGCGATGTCATCCCGTCGCGGGGCGTTCTTGGCTTTGCGCTTCGCATTGGATCCGGCCTGCGAAGTAGCATGGCGCTCGTTGCGATCGATCTCGTACTTCGAGAGCGGCTCGGATTTGATGACGGCGGTTTCGGTGGTGGTCGCAAGGGGCATCGAGATGGCTCCGGTATGTGGAGCTCCGATGATCTGGGCAAGGTACGAAAGTCGAAATGACCTTGGTATTCAGGAGTCGAAAATAATTTGCGTCAGCGGCTGATCGGGTCGGGTTGCGCCTTGCCCTGTCAGCCTATGTGCGCACGAGGTCAGGCCGATGCCGGCCTCAGAAAGCTCGAAGGCACCCTTGCTAAGGGGGCAAGGCAGGCCGCGCTGAGCACCAGCGTTAGCCGAACGCTGTTTTAGCGTAGGGCATTCGGAGACCTCTTCGTAGGATCTATCCATCATGATCTTAGCATGCCCACGAGAGTCGATCCTACCAGGACGGCACATGGCTGTCTCATGGTCAGGATCCTTGGTGACTGGGCGGAGTTCACAGCCGAGATGAACCGAGCTGCTTAGCTGTTCGTTCATACGAACGGCGCTTTCCACGCGCCTGTCCTTTCGAGATCCCATGCGCGCACTTCTTTGTGGCGCTGCTCTGTTCGTCCTCGCGGCGGTCGGCGCTTCGGCACAGCCTTACGACGATCGGCGCCCCCCCGCCCCACCGGATGGCGACTTCGATCGGCCACCGCCGCCACCTCACCGCTACCGGCCGCCGCCGGACTTC